>NZ_JBFBAM010000008.1:0-261572 GCF_040682195.1 Kutzneria sp. NPDC051319
GGCGAGGCCGCGGGGCGTGTGCCCCGCGGCCTCGTGTCGTGCCACTGCTCGTCAACAATTGTTCACACCGAGCGCCCGGACAATGTAAATCGCCTGAACCAACTCGGGCGTCGAAAAAAGGGAAGAATGTCGGTGACCGGGCGGGCGCGGCGGCGGAGCGCCCGACCCGGTCATCTCACGCCACGGTGACGTTCGTCAGTGACAGTTCGGTCTGCTGACCGTTCCCGTTGAGCCAGACGATGTCGAAAATCCAGATGTTGCCCGGCCTGCTCGGCGTCACATTGGGCACCGTGAAGTCGACGGCTCCGGATTTCGGATCCACGCTCGTCTTGATGAGCGTGTTGGGCGCGTGGCCCATCCCCGTGGAGTGCGCGAGCCACAGTTGGACGGCGGTCACCTGTGGCGCGTACGCGGTGTTGAAGTGCCAGGTCGCGTGGACCTGCTGGCCCGGAACGAAGGTCGTGGCGGACAGGGTGGTGTCCGTGACGACGTCCGACAGCGACGGCGGGTTGGCCTGCGCTGCCCCGGCGGAGAGGGCGATGGCGACGGCGGCGGAAGCGGCGAGCACGCCGATCCGGCGAAGGTACTGCATTTTCTTGCCCCCAGAGACAAGGCGACGGTACCTCATTATCTGAGCAGATTCGATTCAGTGGCGCAAGGCGGAGAGACCCAGCACACACCGAGGTATACATTGATGAATCCGCCGGGTCACCGGAGGTCTAGAACAATTAAAACGATTCCTTCACCCGTTTGCCGGCAACCAACGGGTGTCGGTCGTCAGTTCGTGCAGAATCTCGGGTACGGGGGTGACGCCGATTCCCGGCCCGGTCGGCACGCGGACGTGCCCGTTCTCGAGTGTGAACGGCTCGGTGACGTCCCGGTGGTAGTAGCGGTCGGACGCCGAGGTGTCACCGGGCAGGGTGAACCCGGGCAGCGAGGCCAGCGCCAGGTTGGCCGCCCGCCCGATCCCGGTCTCCAGCATCCCGCCGCACCACACGGGCACGCCGTGGGCCTGACAGACGTCGTGCACGCGGCGGGACTCCAGATAGCCGCCGACCCGTCCCGGTTTGATGTTCACGATGGCGCATGCGCCGAGGCTGATGGCGTCGGCCGCGACCTTGGCCGAGGTGATGGACTCGTCCAGGCAGATGGGCGTGCGCACCAGCCGGGCCAGCTGGGCGTGCCCGAGCAGGTCGTCCTCGGGCAGCGGCTGCTCGATCAGCAGGAGGTCGAACGGGTCGAGCTTGGCCAGCTGCCGCGCGTCGCCGACGGTGTAGGCGGTGTTGGCGTCGACCTGGAGCGGCACCTCGTCGCCGAAGCGTTCCCGGACCGCGCGCACCGGCTCCACGTCCCAGCCGGGCTCGATCTTCAGCTTGATCCGCACGTAGCCCTGGTCGAGATAGCCGGCCACGGCGTCGAGCAGCTGCGGGATGGTGTCCATGATGCCGACCGAAACACCGGAGGCCACGCGGTCGACCGCGCCGCCGAGATAGCGGGCCAGCGACAGGTCAAGGGCGCGCAGCTCGGCGTCGAGGAAGGCCGTCTCCAGCGCGGCCTTGGCCATCTGGTGGCCGTGAAATCGTTGCATGGCACGGGAAACGGCGTGAACGTCCGGATCGGACAGTGCGGTGATCTCCGGGAACAGCACGTGCTCGATCACGTGTGCGGCGGCGTCCACGTATTCCGGCGAGTACACCGGCGCGGCCATGGCCACGCACTCCGACCAGCCCTCGCCCTGGTCGGTGACCAGCCGCAGCAGCAACAGGTCCCGGGTGCTCTCGCTGCCGAACGACGTCCGGAACGCGCCCACCAGCGGCAGCGTCGCCCAGCGCAGCTCAAGGCCCTCGATCTTCACGCGTCCTCCCCGCGGTCGAGCAGATATCCACCCTCACGGCTGAATCCGGTGATCACGGCACCGTCGGCCAGCAGACCGCCGAGCACGTCGCGCACCGCGAGGCGCCAGCGCAGCGCGGCCTCGGGCTGCGCCTTGCGCACGGCGTAGATGTCGGCCGGGATGCGGACTTCCACATGGCGGCCCTTGATCTCGCCCGGGACCGGCCGTTGCTCGCCGTCAATGTCCAACGCCACCAACGCATCCGCCGCCCGCTCGACCGGATGCCCGGCCAGTGCCCGTGTGACGACCGGGTCCGCGAGATCCCACTCCAGCAGGATGCGGTCGCTCTCGTCGCCGGCGTTGAGCTCATCGGGCATGTCGCCGTAGAAGGACTCCAGGTACACATGGCAGCGCGCGCCCAGCTTGGCCAGGTTGAAGTGCGCGTTGCGGGACACCAGCGGGTCGAAGGTCCAGCCGATCATGCGCAGCCCGTTGTCCAGCGCCCACACGCGCTGGTGCGTCTTCAGCGCGAACCCGACGCCGCGGACCTGCCCGTCCGGCAGCACGCCGGTGATGTGCGAGTGCAGGCTTCGGGTGTCCGGCGGGCCGAAGAACCCCATTGTCGCGCCGACCATCGTGTCGCCGCGGTACGCCGCCGCCACATAGCTGCCGAGGTGCGAGACGACTCGCAACAGTTCCAGCGTGGTCGGCGGGTTCGTCGGGTCCGGCCGCCACACCCGGTCGAGCAGCACACGAACCTGGTCCAGCTCCGGCAGTTCGTGCACCAGCCGCACCGTCACCCCGGCCTGCTCCGCCGCCGAGTCCGCCCGCGCCCGCGCCGCCTCGTGAACTTCCGTCCCCGCCTCGATCATCCGTCATGCCTAGCACACAAATCCCGGCCCCAGCAGGGGCTTGGCCCGTACCCATCGGGCCTGATCAGCGCAACCGGCGGCGGCGTCCGACGCGCCCGGGGGCGATGTCCGCTCCACCCGAAGCGGCCGGGATGGGAGACTGGAGGCATGGACAGACTGGTCCTGGAGGCCGCCTGGTGAGTGTATTAGGCATTCCCGATCCGGATGGCACCGTCGCCCCGTGCCCGGGCTGTGGCCACGCGACCGTGGTCGCGACCACCAGCACCGGCGCGGAGCGACTGCACTGCGGGACGTACGAGCCCGTGTGCCGCCCCACCCGGCCCACCACCAGGGTGGCCCGCATGTTCGGTCGTTTGACCAAGCTCGTCGGAGGTGACCCGCGTCACTAGTCGGTCGGAACCTCGGCCGATGGACAACCAGGGCGCCACCCGCGACCGCGGGTGGCGCCCTGTCCTGTCTCAGCCGCGCTCGGTCAGCCTGATGACCGCGTTGGGACACATGGTGGCCGCCTCACGCACGGCGACGGCCTGCTCCTCGGCCGGGTCGGCGTCCAGCAGCACCACCAGGCCGGTGTCCTCGTCCTGGTCGAACACCGCGGGTGCGGCCAGTGCGCACACACCCGAGGCGATGCAGAGGTCGGTGTCGGTCTCGATGTGGATCACGAGATGTCTCCTACTGCGCCTGCGCCGGCAGCACTTCGTCGAACAACACGGGCAGATGGGCGGGACCGGGCACGATGTTGTCCTCGCGCAGCGGCACCTCGGACACCGGCACCGCGCAGCGCAGCGACGGCACCCGCCGCAGCACCGTCTCCAGCGCCACCCGCAGTTCGAGCCGAGCCAGCTGCTGGCCGACGCAGGCGTGCGGGCCACGGCCGAAGTTGAGGTGCGAGTTGGGCGTGCGGGCCAGGTCGAGCTTCTCGGGGTCCGGGAAGACCTCCGCGTCGTGCGACCCGGCGCCGATGCCGGCCAGCACGTAGTCGCCCGCCTTGATCTGGACGCCGGCGATCTCGGTGTCGACGATGGCCTGGCGCAGGATGCCGACGTTGCCCGGCAGGTAGCGGACGAACTCGTCGACGGCGGTCGGCGCCAGCGACGGGTCCTCGACCAGCCGGGCCATCTCGTCCGGGAACTCGAACAGGGTCAGCATGATGAAGGTGAGCATGCCGGCCGTGACGTCGAAGCCGGCGGAGATCAGGGCGAACCCGATCGACTCCAGCTCGTCGTCGGTGAACGGCTTCTCGCCGGCCTCGCTGCGGGTGATGATGTGGCTGAGCGCGTCGTCGCCGGGGTTCTCGCGGCGGTCGACCAGCAGCTTGCGCACGTACGCCTTGAGCTTGTCGAACGCGGCGGTCGCCGTCTCCACGTCGATGTTGATGTCCAGGGCCGCGGACGCCGAGTCGTGGAACAGCTGGCGGTCCTCGTAGGGCACGTCCATCAGGTCCGCGATGACCGCGGTCGTCACCGGCTTGGAGAACAGCTCGTGCAGGTCGACGGGCTGCTCGGCGCCGGCGATGGCGTCCAGCCGCTCGTCGACGATGCGCTGCACCTCGGGCCGCAGTTTGTCGATCCGCTTGGCCGCGCCGAGTTCGATGCCGAAGGCACGCCGGAACCGCAGGTGCTCCGCGCCGTCCATGCGGTTGAAGTCGCCGGGCTCCATCGGCTGCGGCGGCCACATCCGGGGCAGCATGTGGTTGATCGAGCCGGCGCCCGAGCTGAACCGGGTGGCGTCGCTGAGCACGTCACGGACGTCGTCGTACCGGTTGACCATCCAGGCGTCGATGCCGGCGGGCGTGCGCACCCGCGCCACGGGCCCGTTCAGGTCGGTCTCCTCGTGCCCGGCCGCGGCGGCGAACGGGCACCCCCTCGTGCGGTCGACGGCACGCGCGGACAAATCGGTGCTGACTGACAAGGCCCACTCCCCTTGTGTGCGCATTCCCCAGTGGGCGTGACAGCGTTGTCACGCAACACTGCGAAGTTATCGGTGTTAACCCGATACCGGCAAGGGGAGTCCGGATTTTCCTGCCCCCATGATCCAGAAATGGCCGAGGGTCAGGACGAGCTGGTCGGGAAAACGGGCGGCCGTGGCCGCCGCCCGCTTCCGCTAGAGCGAGACGCCGCGGGACCGGGCCACATCGGCGACCGTCTGGCGGATCCGCACGATCTGCGCCCCGGTCAGGTCCGGCACCTCGACCAGCAACGCCTCCGTCAGCTCCGCGCCGAACGCCGACACGGAGCCACCACCTCCACCGCTGTAGCCCGAGCCCCGGCCGCCGCCGCGGCCGCCCGTGCGCCGCACGTCGACGGCCTTCAGGCCCCGGTCGCCCTCCTCGATCTCGAATTCGACCGTGGTGCCCGGCTTGAACACCGACTTGTCCTCGCTGAGGTCGTTCGCGTGCACAAAAACGTCCTCGCTACCGGAATCCGGCGCGATGAACCCGAAGCCCCGCACGTCGTCGAACCGCAGCACGCGCCCTGTGGCCACACCCACCAACTCTCACCTCGCACAACCACACAACCCACTGTCAACCGGCTACTGTACCGGCGCTCAGGTCAACGGTGAGTCGCCGGTCGGCCACCGAGCGTCCAACCTCCAGCCGGTGCCCGCCGACGGCGTCGCGCCAGCCGCCGTCCCGCCACACCTGCCGCGACCGGCGCGGGACCGTGATCACCGCGGTGGCCGTGCGGCCGGGCTCGGCGGTGACGGAGGCGAAACCGGCCAGCCAGCGGCGCGGCCGCTCGGAATCGGGTTCGGTCGGCGCCAGATAGGCCTGCACAACCTCGCGACCGGGCCGATTGCCGGCATTGCGGACAACGACCGTCGCCGTGCCGAGAATGTCGGGGTCCTCATCGGACGGTGCGAATTCCACCGATTCGTACGCCCAATCCGTGTAGCCGATTCCGTGGCCGAACCAGTAGGCCGGCTCGGTGTCGCCGCGCTGCCAGGCCCGGTAGCCGATGAACACGCCCTCCTCGTAGCGGAGCGTGCCGTCGGTCGGCGTCACGTTCAGCACCGGGGAATCCTCGGTGCGCTTCGGCCACGTCGTCGGCAGCCGGCCGCCGGGTTCGGTGGCGCCGTTGAGGACGTCGGCCAGCGCCGCACCGGCGGCCTGGCCCGGGAACCACGTGAGCAGCACCGCCGCCACGTCGTCGGCCCAGGGCATCTCCACCGGCGAACCGGCGTTCACCACCACGATCGTGCGGGGATTGGCCTCGGCGACCCGCCGTACCAACTCATCCTGTGGGCCCGGCAGCGCCAGCGTCGTGCGGTCGAAACCCTCGCTCTCGCTCTGGTCCGTCGTGCCGACCACGACCACCGCCACATCGGCGTGCTTCGCGACGGCGACCGCCTTCTCGATGCGCCGTTCCGGATCGGACTCGGGGCCGCTGTGGCCGACGGTCAGCGCGATCCACACGTACTTGTTGATGCCGCGCTCCAGGCCCAGCGGCGTGAGGCGGAAGCTCACCTCGACCGGTTGCCCCGCCGGCAGATCGACGTCGAAACGCTCTTCCCGCGGGTTCAGGATCGCCGTGAACGGGTCGTCGCCGCTCGGCATGGTCGACTGCTCGAACAGCACCGTGCCGCCGATCTCCAGCCGGGCCTGGCCGAGGCCGATGAAGCTGAAGGTCTGCCGGCCCGTCTCGAACGGCGTGAACGTGCCGGCGATCTCCACCGACCGCACGCGCTTCGGGTCCACGCCGGCCGGCGCCTCGCCGATCCACCGGATTTGGCCGTTCTCCAGCGGCCCCGTGGCGACTTCGCCGCCGTCCGCGTCCAGGGCCCGCCAGCGGAGGTCTGCGTTGTCCCCCAACGGAGGCAGCTGTGTGCGGGGGTCAGCGCCGAGCTCGTACGTCACGTCCGGGAAGGCCTGTCGGAGGCCGTCCAACGGCGAGATCACCTCTTCCGGGAACACCACCGCGCTGCCGCCACCGAGGATCCTCGCGTCGTTCGCCGCGCCGCCGAGCACCGCAAGCATTCCCGCCTTCGTTGCGTCCAGCGGTAGTAGATCCGCCTTGTTGTGCAGCAACACGAACGACCGCGCCGCCACCTCCCGCGCCAGCGCGCCGCCGTCGATCGGCTCCGGGACCGTCGTCACCGCCGGCTCCACGCCGTCCAGGATTCCCACCCTCGCCGCCAGCAGCAGCACCCGGCGGACCATCGCGTCCAGGACGTCCTCCGGCACCCGGCCGTCTCGGACCGCCGCCGCCAGGTCCGGCCCGAACGGCGTGATCGGGCCCGGCATCGCCACGTCCAGCCCGCCCTTCGCGGCCCGCTCCGTGTGTCTGGTCGCCGTCCAGTCCGAGACGATGAAGCCGTCGAACCCCCACTCCTCGCGCAGGATTCCGTTCTGCAGCGGGCCGTGCTCGGTCATCGTCGCCCCGTTGACCGAGTTGTAGGCCGCCATCACTCCCCACGGCTTCGCCTGCTTCACGATGATCTCGAACGGCGCGAGGTACAGCTCCCGCAACGTCCGCTCATCGGCTTGCACGTCCACCGTGTAACGCTGCGTCTCCGAGTCGTTGGCCACGAAGTGCTTCACCGTCGTCGCCACACCCCCGTCCTGGACGCCGCTCACGTACCCGGCCCCCACCAGCCCGGTCAGCAGCGGATCCTCCGAGTAGCACTCGAAATGCCGCCCACCAAGCGGCGTCCGGTGCAGGTTCACCGTCGGCGCCAGCAGCACGTGGACGCCCTTGCGCCTCGCCTCCTGCGCCAGCAGCCGCCCCACGGCGCGCGCCAGCTCCGGATCCCAGCACGCCGCCAGCGCCGTCGGGCTCGGCAGCGCCACCGACGGGTCGTCCGGCGTCTGCCTCGTCCCCCGCACGCCGATCGGCCCGTCCGACATCACCAGCGACGCCAGCCCGATCCGCGCCGCCGCCGGCAGCGACCACCGGTCCTGCCCCGCCACCAGCCCGGCCTTCGTGTCCAGATCAAGCCGCTTGACCAACTCGTCGAGATCCATGCCCCCACCCTGCCAGAACCGCCAACCAGGACCGCCCTTCCAATAACCCGAAGAGCCGGAACAGCCGGCGAATCCGACGTCGGTGCCGCGGATGGTGCTCGGTGAGCCGCCGGATCGCCAGCCGCCTGCTGCCCCCGTCCAGCACGAGATCGAACAGTTCGATCAGCCGCTCCCTCGCCTTGGGGTCGTAGTGGGCGGACAATGCCAACTCCAGCATCGACTGCAGCGCCCTCGCCCCGAACACCTCGTCGCGAAGCACATGCCAGAACAGCGCCGCCAGCAACCGCTGAACTGTCAGGCGATCCCGCCCGACCGCCGGCGGGAACCAGAAGTCGGGATCGGGGTCGATGCCGGCCAGCGCCCAGCCGACGGAAAGCGCGATCGTCCGCAGCCCCTCGGTCCGATCCGCCACATACACCCAGCGGCACATCGCCTGGAGCACGGTGATCTGATTGTCCGGCCGTCGGAACAGCTCTCGCACAGCCCACACGACCCAGTTCTGCTGCTGCGGACTCTCGGCGCGGCCGAGCCGTTCCAGCTGCTTCAGGGCCTCCCCCGGTTCCCTCGTGCCGTACGGTAGGCCGTACACCATCGCGGCGGTCGTCTTCCGCCACACGCCGGACCGCTGCTCGATCCACAGGTTCAACGTCTCGGCGACGAGTTCACGACGGTCATGCTCGAGCGCCAGCTGCGATAGCGTCGCCGCGGCGAACATACGCTTGTACGACCGAGGGGCGCCGGCGAAATCGCGCACGAAATGCAGCGGATCGCTCGCCGGTACGCCCAGCACGACCGTGCAGAGCGCCGTCACGCCTTTTCCGAACGACGTCCGCGCGAGCCAGTCGGCCAGGATCGGTTGCAATGCCGGGTACTGCGCCCAAGCATGACAAAGCAGGGCCGGTGCCCAGTCCTTGCGGGCGAATCGCACCGTCTCCTCAGTCAGCCCCGCGTAAAGCCGATGTTCCCGCCGCTCGACCTTCGCACCGACCGTGGCCAGCAACTCGTCGCGGGAGAACTGGAACACCCGCCGCGGCCTAGGCTTCTTGTCCTCCGGCAGCTCGGCAACCCGAATCGCCTGCTCGAGTTCTTCGGCCTCCTCGAACACCTGGTTCGACGTCAGATGCTCCAACACCGCGACTGCCACCATCACCACGTACTCGGTCAGCCGTCGACCGGTGTCGAACCACCTGCGCACCGCGCCGGCGAGCTCCTCATCGAACTGTTGAACCGCTTCTTCCGCCTCCACGTCGCCGGCGACGATCCGCCCTGCCAGTTCCGCCGCCCGTGCGGCCTTGCGCGGCGAGGCACCGAGCTGCAGCGACCGCCCGAAAGTCTCGGTGAGCACCCATAGCTGCTTGTCCTCATCCATGCTGTGTGTGGCGCGCACACACGCTTCCGCAACAGCCATCGAGTTCGGCGCCACCAGCGGCACGAGTTCGGCCCGCAACGCGTCTGGCATCTCGTCCTGGTGATGAACCAACACGACCAGGTACCCACCCGCGTCCCGCACGGCGTTGCGGACGGCCTCGAACTGGAATTCGTCGAGAGGCTCCCGCACCTGCCACACGTAGCCGAAGCCGGCCTTGAGGTGCCGGGCGCGTTCGCGGTTCAGGTGGCGGGGCGGATTCACGCCCTTGATGTCGGTCCTGCTGTGCTGACGCAGCAAGTGGATCGCAGCGATGTACCAACCGTTCCCGTTACCGCCGAGCAGCACCACGCGGTCCCGCGCCAGCCGTTGTCTCGCTTCCTCGAAGCGCCCGCCACGAGGCACGAAGAACTCGCCGGCAGCGGCCAGTTCGCGCGGGGTGGGCCCACCCGACACCAGGTCCTCGACCGGGCCGGCCACCGCGTGCAGGTGCACACCGCCCTCGATCTTGCTGGCCTGCACGCTGTTCTGGACGTCCGAGGCCTGATTGCTGGTCGTCGTCTCGGGGACCGCATTGGTCGGGATGAACTTCGCATCAAGCGGATCCGACTGTTCGTCCATATGCGCTCCCTTGCGGTTCGAACGATGGCGGTGAGTCTGCGGTCACGGCGGGTATCGGTCTCCCCGAAAATCGGGACTGCCCGGCACCGGATCGGCGCGAAAGGCAGCTGGGCCTGCCCACCCACTCCTTGTGGGTGTGGGCGGTTCCCGGGTCCGCCTCCGACCCTTCACCCCGAAGGCAGCGTGCCCCTCGCTCGCCCGGCTCTGTCACCAGCGAAAAGGTCGGGCCTACGTTGGATTCGTTCCGTACCCGACCGAAAGGGGAACCCGATGTCGCCAACAGACCTCGTGGCACAGTGGCGTGCGGACATCCAGGCGCCGGACAACCCGGCGGGCCCGCTCTACACCGGCGGCGAGCACACCGAGTCGGAACTGGCCAACCGCATCCCGCCGGACACCCTGCACGGCTGTGGGACGGCCTGCACCGGGTCGCGCACCCGGCTCTGCTGCTGAGCCCGCGATGACCGAGGCCGGCGATTTCGACGATTGTCTTGGCTGCCTGGTCGGGCCGGCACTGGACAACCTGGAAACCGGGCTGCGCGGTGTCGCCGGCCTCACCCCCGCCGAGGCAGGGGCGCTGCACGAGGGCGCGGCCGCGGCGCTGCTGGAAACGGTGCGGCGCAAGGTGACCCGCACGCTCGTGCTGGAGCTGAACGCCGCGCGGGTGACAGGCCGGTTGACGGGTGCGGACCCGGCACAGCGGTGGGCGGAGTTCCTTGCGCTGGCGGCACGGCGTGAGTTCTGGCACTCGTTGACCGAGCACTATCCGACGTTGCTGGCGCGGGTGGACGTGATCGTGGCCAACCGCTGCGCGGCGGCGCTGGAGCTCGCCACCCGGTTCGCGGCCGACCGCGACCCGGCGCTAGGTGAGCTGCTGACGGTGACCTTCGGGGCCGGCGACAGCCACCGTCACGGCCGCACGGTGGCGATCCTGCGCTGCACCAACGGAAACACCGTGTACAAGCCGCGTTCGGTGGCGGTCGATCGGGCCTTGTCGACGCTGCTGGCCGCGCTCAACGTCAAGATCAGGGTGCCCGACGTGCTGGTGCGGGACGGCTACGGGTGGGCTGAATTCGTGACCCATCGATACTGCGCGGACGACGAACTCGCGCGGTTCTATCGCGGCATCGGGCACTGGCTGGCGATCTCCCGTCTGGTCGGCGGCAGCGATCTGCACGCGGAGAACCTGATCGCCTGCGGTCCGGTCCCGGTCGTCGTGGACTGCGAGACGCTGTTCACCCCGCTGGAACCGATCGAGCCCTCGCTGGGCGGCATCGCCGTGGACCGGGCGCGGGCGCTGGTCAGCGGTTCGGTGCTGCGGACCGGTCTGCTGCCGGGGCGGGGCACAGCGCTGGGCTGGCGCGGCATCGACACGTCGGCCGTCGGCTCGCTGCCGGACCAGCAGCCACAGACGGAGCTGCCGGTGGTCCTCGGCCTCGGCACGGACACCGCACGCGTGGGCCTGGCGCCGGCGGAAATCCCGTCCGCCGCCAACCATCCCAGCCCGGAGCCGGCGCTGTCGAAGCACTGGCCGCAGGTGCTGGCCGGCTTCGACGAGCTGACCAGGCAACTGATCGCCCTGGACCGTGAGGGGCGGCTGGGGCCGCTGCTGGAGCCGTTCCACGCCTGCGAGGTGCGAATCGTCAAGCGCGCCACCGAGCAGTACGCGGAGGTCGGCCGCATGCTGTGGCATCCGGTCTCGTTGCACGACCAGCCGGCGGCGGTCGAGCGCGCCGCGAAGGTGCTGACGTCGACGGAGATCGAGGACCTGCTGGCCGGCGACATCCCTTTCTACACGGCCGTTCCCGAGGTCGCCGAGGCCCTGGACCGCTTCCGGCGCGGCGACGTCGAGGTGGAACGTGAGGTGATCAAGGCGGCCCTGGTCAGCGCCTACCTCAACGACGGCTGGCTGCCGGACGACAAGCCGATGCGGCCGACGGTCATCCGCACCGACGACCTGGATCGCCGCCGTCGCCGGCTCGCCGCGGAGCTGACGCAGCGGCTTGTACGAGCGGCGATCCGAGGCGAAGACGGTTCGGCGACGTGGATCGCGCCGGTGCTGGACGACACCGGCTGGACGGTGCGGCCGCTCAGCCCGGACGTGTACGGCGGCGCGGCCGGCGTCGCGATGGTGCTGGCCGGCTACCAGCACGAGGTGCGCGCCGATCGAGCCGATCCCGTGGCGGGCGTCGACTCGCTGCTGGAGGACACCGTGCGGTCGATCGACGGCGTAGCCGGGGAGATGGCGCAGTGGCGTCGAGACCACCCCGACCACCGGCCGCCGCAGGCCGGCGCCTATCTGGGCGTCGGCGGGCAGATCTGGTTCCACCGCCGCTGCGACGGCCTGGCCGCGGCAGTGGCGGCCGACCAGCAGTACGACGTGCTGATGGGCATGGCCGGCGCGGTCGTGCCGCTGCTCGACATCGGCGCGGTCGACAAGGCCAGGGACATCGGCGGCCGGCTGGTCGAGGCGGCACAGATCGTCGAAGGCCGGGCGCACTGGGCCTCGATCCGCTGGCCGGCCGGGCTCGGTGGCTTCGCCCACGGGTCGACGGGCATCGGCTGGGCGCTGGCCCGGTTGGCCCTGGCCACCGGCGACGACCGCTACGCGGCCGTCGCGGGGGCCGCCGAACGGTACGAGGAGGCCAACTACAAGATCGACCGCAACGGCTGGCTTGACAACCGCGAAGAAGACCGAATCGGCACCGCCTGGTGCCATGGAGCTGCGGGAATAGGGGTCGCGGCGGCCGACCTCTGGCGGCGCGCCGGGCACCCCCGACACCTCGACGTGCTGCGTCGGAGCGCCCGGTCGGTCTGGCCCGCTAGCTTCGGCTGGAACCACACGTTGTGTCACGGCGACCTGGGATGTTGGGAGGTGGTGCAGGAGGCGATTTCCGCCGGCGTCGGGCCGGCCGGGTTGGACAGACGCGAGTTGGACGCCCACGTGATCGGTGGGCTGGAGGAGTTCGGCGCGGTTTCCGGGTTGGCCCGGGACGCCTTCTCCCCCGGCCTGCTCCCGGGCCTGGGCGGAGTGGCGTACCAGCTGCTGCGGATGCATCCCGGCTGTGACCTGCCGACGGTGTTGCTGCCCCATGCTTGAGCAGGAGCTGGAGTCCCCGTACTGGCGGCTGGACGACGCCCGGGACGCCGAGCTGGGACTCTGGCGGCTGGTGCGGAGGCTGCCCGGGACCGTTCGGCCCGTGCTGGGCATCATCCGGGCCGCCGCGCCCGGGGCGGCGCTGACCGTGCTCGTGCTGCAACTGGCGTCCGGCGTGGCCGCGGCCACCGGGCTGCTGGAAACCAGCGCGACGCTCCAGCAACTGCTCAGCGGTGGGGTGGCCGCGGCGGTGGGCCCGGTGCTGCTGCTGGCGTCCGTCTACGCGCTCAAGGGCGCGCTGGACGCCGGCGTGGCCCTGGCCCACGCGCGGGTCGGCCCGGCAGTGCATCGGGTGGCCGAGTTAAGGCTGCTCGCCGCCGCGCTGGACGTGGAGCTGGTCGCCTTCGACGACGACCGGTTCTACGACCGGATGCACCGCGCCCGGGACCAGGGGCTGGACCATCTGGATCGGGCCGGCGACAACCTGGTCGAGCTGGTGGGCGCCGGTGTCGGCGTGGCGGCGGCCGCGGTCAGCCTGGCCGTCATGCATCCGGTGCTGCTGCCGGTCCTGATGCTGGGACTGCTGCCGCAGGCGTGGGCCGTGCTGCGGTCGGCGCGGTTGGGTTACCTGGGTTCCGCACGGACGGTGAGCCTGCTGCGTCGGCTGTGGATGGTCAACGGTCTCGCGACCGAGCGGGAGTCCGCCGCGGAGTTGCGGGCCTGCCAGGCCGCGCCGTTCGTGCTCGGCGAGTACCGCACGCTCGCCGAGGCGTACCGCGATCAGCGAACGCGGGTCGCCGTGGCACAGGCACGAATCGGCGCGGTCGGCCGGGCCCTGGCCGCGGTCGGAACGGCCGGCACGTACGCGGTGCTGTTGCTCATGCTGCACGCGGGCTGGTTGCCGCTGGCCGTGGCCGGTGCGGCGGTCGTCGCCATCCGGTCGGCGACCGCCGCGCTGACCCGGCTGGTGCTGGCCGCCAATCTAGTGTTCGAGCAGTCCCTGTACATCGCGGACTACCTCGCGTTCGTCGCCGACGCGGACGGTAGGCAGCGGCCGGCGGGCGAGCTGGAGGCGCCCGCCGCGCCCGCCGCGATCACCTTGCGCGGGGTGGGTTTCGCCTACCCCGGCGGGGAGCCGTGCCTGCACGGGGTCGACATGGTGATCCGGCACGGCCGCACGGTCGCCCTGGTGGGCGAGAACGGGTCCGGCAAGACCACGCTGGCCAAGGTGATCGCCGGCCTGTACCGGCCGGCTGCCGGCACGATCGAGTGGGACGGTGTGGATGTCGCCCACATCTCCCCCGATTCGCTGGCCGACCGGGTGGTGCTGGTGCCACAGGACGCCGTGCGGTGGCCGCACACGGCCCACACCAACGTCCGCATCGGCCGGCACGACCGGCCCGATCCCGGCGACCGCTCCCTGCGGTCCGCCGCCGCCCTCGCGCGCGCCGACGAGGTCGTCGACGACCTGCCACAGGGCTGGAACACCGTGCTGTCCAAGCACTTCCGGGGCGGCCGCGAGCTGTCGGGCGGCCAGTGGCAGCGCTTGGCCATCGCCCGCGGCATCTTCCGCGACGCACCCGTCCTGATCTGCGACGAGCCCACCGCCCCGCTCGACGCCAAGGCCGAGTTCGCCGTCTACGAGTCCCTGCGCGAGCTGGCCGGCGGCCGCACCGTGGTGCTGATCACCCACCGCCTGGCCAGCGTCCGCCACGCCGACTGGATTTACGTCCTGCACAAGGGAACGGTGGTGGAGCAGGGCACCCATGCCGTCCTGCTCAAGGCCGCCGGCCGCTACGCGGAGCTGTATTCCTTGCAGGCCCGCGCCTATGCCGGTGACGGTCAGTAGGAGCATGCCGATTGCACCGCTCGGCGGCACGCGGCGGTTCGCGGAGCGGGTGGCATGTCGTCGCTCAGCCGCCAGCAAGGGTGAACGGGTCATCCGGTGTCTGCCTTCTCCCTGAGCGCCGCGGATCCGCGCCTCGACACGCCGGGCGCGGCCCGGGCGACAACTACCAGTTCTTGGCGCCGACTACCGGCCTCTTTCCTTGCCAGCGCGGGGAAATCGGCACTTGCGGGGCCACCGGGCGGCCACGGCGACCCAATCCGGCTCAGGCCGGGCGGCAGCGGCCGCACTTGCTTTGCCACAAGGGAAAAGTGACGGAGCGTGGGAGGTATTCCCCGCCCGTCAACGGATCGTGTGACGACCCCGACAGCGACATGCGGCTGAACAGCGGGTAAAGTACGTCGTCGGCCCGCGACGGTGAAGGTGATCGCTGACAGTCCAGTGTGGACTCCAGCGCCCGTGCGCCGGGCTACCCGGCTCGGAGAGGCGTGCATTGACAGCGGTTGCATGGACTGCGGTTCAGGATCTGAGCGTTTCGGCCCGGAACGCGGTGTTCACCACACGCGGTGCGGCGAAGGCGCGCACGCTGCTGGACGTTCTGGCGGAGACGACGCTGCGGCACCCGGCCGCGGCGGCGGTGGACGACGGCGAGACGACGCTGAGCTACCGCGCGCTGGCGACCGAGGTCGACCGGCTGCGCGAGGTGCTCGCGGGGCACGGCATCGGCGTGGGCGACCGGGTGGGTGTGCGGGCGCCGTCGGGCACGGTGGACCTGTACGTGGCCATCCTGGCGGTGCTGGCGGCCGGCGCGGCGTACGTGCCGGTGGACTTCGAGGACCCGCAGGAGCGCGCCGACCTGGTCTTCGGCGAGGCCGACGTGTGCGCGGTCATCGGCGCGGAGCGCCAGATCACCGTCACGGGGACGCCGCTGGGCGTGCTGGGCACGCCGGGGCTGGACGACGACGCGTGGATCATCTTCACCTCGGGCTCGACGGGCAAGCCGAAGGGCGTCGCGGTCTCGCACCGCGCGGCGGCGGCGTTCGTGGACGCGGAGGCCGAGCTGTTCCTGGTCGACGAGCCGATCGCCCCGGGTGACCGTGTGCTGGCCGGCCTGTCGGTGGCCTTCGACGCCTCCTGTGAGGAGATGTGGCTGGCCTGGCGCTTCGGCGCGTGCCTGGTGCCCGCCCCGCGGGCGCTGGTCCGCACGGGCATCGACCTGGGCCCCTGGCTGGTGGAGCGGGAGATCACCGTGGTCTCCACGGTGCCGACCCTGGCCGCGCTGTGGCCGGCGGAGGCCCTGGACGAGGTGCGCCTGCTCATCTTCGGCGGCGAGGCGTGCCCGCCGGAGCTGGCGGAGCGGGTGGCGGTCGAGGGCCGCGAGGTGTGGAACACCTACGGCCCGACCGAGGCCACGGTCGTGGCGTGCGCCGCGCAGCTGACGGGCGAGGGCCCGGTGCGCATCGGGCTGCCGCTGGACGGCTGGGAGCTGGCGGTCGTGGACCAGCGGGGCGACCTGGTGCCGATGGGCGAGCAGGGCGAGCTGGTCATCGGCGGCGTGGGCCTGGCCCGCTACCTGGACCGCGCCAAGGACGCCGAGAAGTACGCGCCGCTGCCGTCGATGGGCTGGGACCGCGCCTACCGCAGCGGCGACCTGGTCCGTGCGGAGCCAGAGGGCCTGCTGTTCGTCGGACGGGCGGACGAGCAGGTCAAGCTGGGCGGCCGCCGGATCGAGCTGGGCGAGGTCGACGCGGCCCTGCAGGCGCTGCCCGGTGTCGCCGGCGCGGCGGCCGCGGTCCGCAACGGCACGCTGCTCGTGGGCTACGTGGTGCCGACCGCCGACTTCGACCGGGACACGGCCCTTGACCGGCTGCGCTCGGCGCTGCCGGCGGCCCTGGTGCCGCTGCTGGCCGAGGTGGAGACGCTGCCGACCCGCACGTCGGGCAAGGTGGACCGCAACGCCCTGCCGTGGCCGCTTCCCCACAAGGCCGGCAGCCCGAACACCGACGGCAGCCAGCTGGCCGGCACCGAGGCCTGGCTGGCCGAGCAGTGGGCCGTGGTGCTGGGCTTGGCCCCGGCGCGGAACGACGCCGACTTCTTCGCCAGTGGCGGCAGCAGCCTGGCCGCGGCCCGGCTGGTCGGCCTGATCCGGGCCAAGTACCCGAGCGGCTCGGTCAGCGACATCTACCAGTTTCCGACGCTGCGGGCGATGGCCGCGCGCCTGGACGAGTTCGACGCGAAGTCCCTCAAGGCCCGCACGGTCGCCCCGACCCCGCGCAAGGCCCAGGTCAAGCAGCTGCTGGCCATGGTCCCGCTGACCACGCTGGTCGGCCTGCGCTGGACGGTCGCGGCGGCGGCCGGCAGCACCCTGCTCAACCTCATGGGCGCGGCCTGGGCCCCGACGCTGCCGTGGTGGGCCATCGCGCTGGCCTGGCTGGTGCTGTTCCACCCGGCCGGCCGGGTCGCGGTGGCGGCCGGCGGTGCGCGGCTGCTGCTGCGCAAGGTGAAGCCGGGCCGCTATCCCCGGGGCGGAAAGACGCACCTGCGCCTGTGGGCGGCCGAGCAGCTGGCCGGCGCGGTGGGCGCCACCAACCTGACCGGCGCCTGGCTGACCCGCTACGCCCGCGCCCTCGGCGTGAAGATCGCCGACGGCGTGGACCTGCACTCGCTGCCGCCGATCACCGGCCTGCTCAAGCTGGGCAAGGGCTGCGCGATCGAGCCCGAGGTCGACCTGTCCGGCCACTGGCTGGACGGCGACGTCCTGCACATCGGCAAGATCCGCATCGGCGCCGGCGCGTCGATCGGCGCCCGCAGCACCCTGTTCCCGGGGGCCCGCATCGGCAAGCGCGCGGAGATCGCCCCCGGTTCCGGCGTCACCGGCTCGGTCCCGGCCGGCCAGCGCTGGTCGGGCGTGCCGGCCGTGCGTGACGGCAAGGCCGAGCACCGCTGGCCGAACAGCCGCCCGCCGCGCCGTCGCGTGTGGGGCTTCGCCTACAGCGCCGTCACTCTCGCGCTGGGTCTGCTGCCCGTCGCCGCGGCCCTGCCCGGTCTGGCGATCATCGCGCTGTTCCTGCACGACGCGCCCACGCTGGGCTCGGCGCTGGTGGCCGTGCCGGCCGCGACCGTGGCCTCGCTGGTCACGTACGCGCTGCTGGTGCTGGTCGGCGTCCGCCTGTGCTCGATCGGCCTGCGCGCCGGCTACCACCCGGTGTTCGGGCGGGTCGCCTGGCAGGCGTGGACCACCGAGCGGCTGATGAACATGGCCCGCACCACGCTGTTCCCCTTGTACGCCAGTCTGTTCACGCCGGTGTGGCTGCGGGCGCTGGGCATGAAGGTGGGCCGCCGGGTCGAGGCGTCCACGGTGCTGGCGCTGCCGTCCATGACCACGGTCGGCGACGGCGCGTTCCTGGCCGACGACACCATGGTCGGCAGCTACGAGCTGGGCGGCGGCTGGCTGCGCATCGCCAACGCCCGCATCGGCAAGCGAGCCTTCCTGGGCAACTCGGGCATGACCGCGCCGGGCCGGGCGGTGCCGAAGCGTGGCCTGGTCGGCGTGCTCTCGTCCACGCCGAAGGGCGCCAAGGCCGGCAGCTCGTACCTGGGCATGCCGCCGATCAAGCTGCCGCGGGCCGTCGAGGACGGCGACCAGAGCCGCACCTTCGACCCGCCGACCAAGCTGGTCGTGGCCCGTGGCCTGGTGGAGATCTGCCGCGTGATCCCGGTGATGGCCGCCGTGGCCCTGGCCGTGCTGGCCCTGTTCGCCATCGCCGGCGTCGCCAGCGTCGCCGGGTTCGGGGTCGCCGCGCTGCTGAGCGGCCTGGTTCTGGCCGCCTGCGGCGTGGTCGCCGCGAGTGTCGCCGCCGCCGCGAAGTGGCTGCTGGTGGGCCGGTTCAAGGCGGTGGAGCACCCGCTGTGGAGCTCCTTCGTCTGGCGCAACGAGCTCGCCGACACGTTCGTCGAGGTGCTGGCCGTGCCGTGGCTGGCCGGCTCGGTGTCCGGCACGCCGGTGATGAACCTCTGGCTGCGCGCGCTCGGGGCCCGGATCGGCCGCGGCGCCTGGGTCGAGACATACTGGTTGCCGGAGGCCGACCTGGTGAGCGTCGGCGTGGGTGCGACCGTGAACCGGGGGTGCGTGGTGCAGACCCACCTGTTCCATGATCGAATCATGCGCATGGACGAGGTGACGTTGGCCGAGGGCTCGACCCTCGGTCCGCACGGAATCGTGCTGCCGGGCGCCACCATCGGCGCCGGCGCCACTGTCGGCCCGGCCTCGCTGGTGATGGCGGGCGAGAGCGTGCCGGCCAACTCGCGCTGGCTGGGCAACCCGATCTCCGCGTGGAGCAAGCGCGGGTGAGGGGCACGATCGGCGCGGACCGCTCCGCCGACTCGTACCTGCCCCAGCACGGCAACGGGGGTTACCGGGTCACGCACTACGACCTGGAGCTGGACTACAAGCCGGGACCTGGCCGCCTCGCCGGCCGGGCCCGGCTGTCCGGCCAGGCCCGTGCCGACCTGGCCGGGTTCAGCCTCGACCTGCACGGCCTGCGGGTGGAGCGGGTGCTGGTCAACGGCAAGTCCGCCAGGTACAGCCATCGCGGCGACAAGCTGCGGATCACGCCGGCCCGGCCACTCATGGTCGGGGCGGCGTTCTCCGTCGAGGTGCGCTACGTCGGCACGCCGAGGCCGGTGCGCAGCCTGCACTGGGGCGAGATCGGCTGGGAGCAGCTGGAGGACGGCGCGCTGGTGGCCAGCCAACCGATCGGGGCCCCGTCCTGGTTCCCGTGCAACGACCAGCCCGGCGAGAAGGCCACCTACCGGATCGCCGTGACGACCCCGTCGCCCTACACCGTGGTGGCCAACGGCTCGCTGGTGTCGCGGCGGGTCGGCGGCAGCAGCACGACCTGGGAGTTCGAGCAGCTCGCGCCGATGGCGACCTATCTGGCCACCGTGCAGATCGGGCTCTACACCGAGGTCGAGGTGTCGGCCGGCCAACGGGCCGCCGTGCCGCCGCGGCTTGTCGGCGTGTTCGGCCACGACTTCGGCCGGCAGCCGCAGATCATGGCCGCCTTCGTGAACCTGTTCGGCGCGTATCCGTTCACCGAGTACCACGTCGTGGTGGCCGACGAGGCCCTGGACGTGCCGGTCGAGGCCCAGGGCCTGTCGATCTTCGGGGCCAACCACGTCGACGGGCACCGCGGCTCCGAGCACCTGGTCGCCCACGAGCTGGCCCACCAGTGGTTCGGCAACAGCCTGACCATCGCCGACTGGCGGCACATCTGGCTCAACGAGGGCTTCGCCACCTACAGCGAGTGGCTGTGGTCGGAGGCTTCGGGCGGCCTGTCCGCGGCCGTGCTGGCCGCGCGCTCGCACGCCGAGATCGCCCGCCAGCGCCAGGACATCCGCATCGGGGACCCGGGCGTGCGGCGCATGTTCGACGACCGGGTGTACCAGCGCGGGGCGCTGACCCTGCACGCGCTGCGGGTGCGGATCGGCGACGACGCGTTCTTCGCCGTGTTACGGGAGTGGGCCGAGAAGCACCGGCACTCGACCGTGACCACGGACAAGTTCATCGCCGTGGCCCAGGAGCACTCGGTCAAGCCGCTGGACCGCTTCTTCCGGTCCTGGCTGCAGGACACCGCCCTGCCACGCGGGTTCGACTAGCGGAGGAACCGGGGCGAGCCTGGGCCCGCCCCGGTCTCGCCTCAGCTGGCCTCCCCCTGCGCGTCGGCCGAGTCGATCTCGTCGATCATCTTGCTCCAGTCCTCGATGGACATCCGTCCCCTCCTTTCTGTCACGGGTTCTCCAGCAGGCTCACGAAGTTCAGGTGCTTGCCGGCACGGGACTCCGTGAACTCCCCGGCCCCGGCGCGGCGAAGCCGCACCGGCAGCCGGTGGTGCAGGGCGGCATTGGCGGCCTCGGTGGCCCGCCGCAGGTCTTCGTCGGTGCAGCTCGCCGCCGGGTCGACCAGCACGGTCAGCTCGGTGGTGTCGGCCTGCACGACCTGCAGCCGCTCCACCGGGAATCGTTCGATCAGCTTGACCAGCCGCAGCACGTCGGTCCGGGTGCCGTCGGGCAACGTGATGGCGCCGTGCTGGCGGCCGGCGATGAGCCGCAGCAACTTCTGCTCCCGCCCGCACAGACACCGTTCATCGGACAGGGCGCCGACGTCGCCGGTGCGGTAGCGGACGAACGGCATCACGGTGTTGAACAGGTTGGTGACGACGATGTCGCCCTCTACGCCGTCGGGCAGCGGAGCGCCGTCGGCGTCGACGATCTCCACCCACACCCGCTCTCCTTCGATGTGGTACGAACCGAATTCCGGGCACTGGGCGGCGATGGTGCTGGCCTCGTTGGTCCCGTAGCAGTCGCGCACCGGGGCCTGGAAGTGCTCCTCGATCGCCGCGCGGCCGGCGTCCGTGAGCTGTTCTCCGAACGTCTGCACGATCCGCGGCCGCAGGCCGGGAACCATGTCGCGCAGCGCCAACGCTCGCGACGGATGCGTGAACACGACATCGGGCGCGAACTCATGGCAGCGGCGGGCGATCGCGGCCTCGTCGCGCACGAACCCGAATTCGGCGAAGCGTAGGAAACCGGCCGACGGCACGGTGTACTCGAACCACTCGTCGGCCTCGGACTTGAAGGGGCGCAGCACCTTCCGGTCCAGCGGCAACCCGTAGTCGAAGGCCCGCCGCAGGGCAAGGGCATTCACGTGGACGAAGTGCTCGGAGTTGTGCACGATCTTCAGCGGCACGCCGGTCGTGCCGGAGGTGACCACCGAGGCGCAGTCGGCCGGGTCGATGTCCTCGGCGAAGTGCCCGCGGTAGTCGCCGCGAATCTGCTGTTTGGTCACGGTCGGCAGTCGCGCCAGCGTCTCGAACGGATCCTCGGCCAACTCCAGGCCATGGGCCCGCAGCGCCGGAACCGTCAGCAGCACGCGGCCCAGCAACGCCGACAACCGCTCACATTGCCACTCGCGCAGCGACCCGTTCCGCTCGCGGTAGTCCAGAAATGCCTGGTAGGTGCGCCCGAACAGCCGGCCCTGCCGCACGGCGTCGGCCGCCACACCCTCACGTCGCCCCATGCAACGGCCCCCTCCGTCGCTTCCGACCCTAATCGATCAGCGAGCATCCCCCGGGAAGAGTCACGCCCACGAAATTCCCGTTGCCAGCGCGGCAGATCACCGACACCCTGGGCCGCATGTCGACCATCCATGTGCCACTCGGCGTTCGCGACCTCACGCCGGCCGACGTGCCGACCTGCACGTGGTCGGGCAGTCGCCGGCACGTGGAGAAGCTGCACCTCCAGCTGGCCCGGGCCCGCGACGGCGTCGTCGACTACCTCGCGGTCTGCCCGCCGTCGGACATCCCGGTGGCCATCGGCGGCGTGGACTATGAAGCCCGGCCTGGTGCGGGCGTGATCTGGCAGCTCGCGGTGATGCCGGCGCTACAGTCCTGCGGGATCGGCTCGGTGCTCATTCGCGCCGCCGAGGACCGCATCCGCCGGCGCGACCTGTCGACGGCGGAGCTGAGCGTGGAGGAGGACAACCCGCGAGCCCGTGCGCTGTACGAACGACTCGGTTACCACGCCTACGGCTCCGGGAAGGACGGCTGGGACACCGAAGGCCCGGATGGCACGACCGTCTGGCACGAAACCATGTGCACGTTGATGCGTAGGGAGTTGCGCTAGCGTCGCGCCGATGGCGTGGCGCTCGACACACCGCGCCGACCGCTCCCGCTCCAGCCCGTTCCGCGCGCGGCTTTTCCCCTAGAATTGCGGGCGTGAGCCGGCACGAGGTGGAGATCATCGCTCTGCACGTCTCGCCCACGCACGCCCTCGAAGGCCGCCCGCAGGATGGGCCGAGGCCGGATCCCGTTGCGGTGCAGCGTGATCACGTGGAGGTGCGAGCGGGCCTCGGGCTCGTCGGCGACCGGTACTTCAACCACAAGGCCCATCGCAACGCGGCCGTGACGATCTTCGCGGCGGAGTCGTTGGAGGCGCTGCACCTCGACCCCGCACCGGACCCGCATGCGGTACGCCGCAACATCGTGCTGCGTGGCTTTCCCGTGGACTCGCTGGTGAGACAGCAGTTCACCCTGGACGGAATCCGCTTCCAGGGCCATCGGGCGGCCAATCCGTGCGCGTGGATGGACGTTGTGGTCGCGCCTGGCGCGTTTCGCGGCCTGCGCGGGCACGGCGGTGTCCGTTGTGTGCCGTTGGACGACGGCATTCTCCGGCTCGGCCCGGCGGTGTTGGAGACATCGCCGGCGGACCAGGTGTTGGCCGAGGCATGAGCACGCTCCTCTCGCCGTACACGGTGCGCGGCATGACCGCCCGCAACCGCATCTGGGTGTCGCCGATGTGCCAGTACTCCGCCACCGACGGCGTGCCCAACGACTGGCATTTCGTGCATCTCGGCCAGTTCGCGGCCGGCGGCGCGGGCCTGGTGATGACGGAGGCGGCCGCGGTGTCGCCGGAGGGCCGGATCAGCCCGCGCGACGCCGGCATCTGGAACGACGAGCAGGTGCGGGCGTGGCGGCGGATCGTCGACTTCATCCACGGCCAGGGCGCCCGGGCCGCCATGCAGCTGGGCCACGCCGGCCGCAAGGCCTCCACGCAGCCGCCGTGGGAGGGCCGGGCCACGGTGCCGGCGTCCGAGGGCGGCTGGCAGTCCGTGGCCCCGAGCGCGGTGGCGTTCGGCGACTACGCCATGCCCCGTGAACTCACCGAAACGGAAATCCGGGGGGTGGTGGCCGATTTCGCCGCCGCGGCCCGACGGGCGCTCGACGCGGGCGTGGACGCCATCGAGACCCACGCCGCCCACGGCTACCTGATCCACGAGTTCTACTCGCCGCTGTCCAATCTCCGCGCCGACGGCTACGGCGGCGATTTCGACGGCCGCGTCCGGCTCATGCTGGAGGTGGCCACGGCCGTGCGGGCCGAGATCGGCGACGAGGTGCCGCTGTTCACCCGCCTGTCGGCCACCGACTGGGCCGACGGCGGCTGGACCGGCGACGACACCGTGCGCCTGTCCCGGCTGCTGGCCGACCAGGGCGTGGACCTCATCGACGTCTCCTCGGCCGGCCTCACCACCGCGCAGCGCATCCCGCTCGGGCCCGGCTACCAGGTGCCGTTCGCGCAGCGGATCCGGACCGAGGCCAAGGTGCCGACCGGCGCCGTCGGGCTGATCACCGAGCCCCGGCAGGCCGAGCAGATCGTGGCCACCGGCGCCGCCGATGTCGTCTTCCTGGCCCGGGCCCTGCTGCGCGATCCGCACTGGCCGCTCAACGCCGCCCGCGTGCTCGGCGGCGACATCCAGTGGCCGATCCAGTACGTCCGGGCGCGGCTGGAAGGATAGACCCGCAGGACGACGTCTGATGAATAGTGGAGGAATGGCCGTGGCCACCGAGGGTGACCTCATCGCCGAGCGCTACAAGCTGGTCAGGAAGGTCGGCAGTGGCGCGATGGGCACCGTCTGGCAGGCCCGTGACCAGCTGCTGCGCCGGGACGTCGCGGTCAAGGAGCTGCTGGTCCGCACCGGCATGACCGAGCTGCAGACCGACGAGGCCCGCAACCGGGCCATGCGCGAGGCACGGCTGGCGGCCCGGCTGCACCACCCCAACGTCATCTCCATCTACGACGTCGTGGAGTACGAGGGCCGGCCGTGCCTGATCATGGAGTACCTGCCGTCGCAGAGCCTGGCCGACCTCATCGCCCAGCACGGCGTGCTGCCGGTCGGCATCGTCGCCCGCATCGGCACCCAGATCGCCTCCGCGCTGGCCGCCGCCCACACCGCCGGCATCGTGCACCGTGACGTCAAGCCGGCCAACGTGCTGCTCAACGGCGACAACGTGGCCAAGCTGACCGACTTCGGCATCTCACGGGCCGACGGCGACGCCACCGTCACCGCCGCCGGCCTGCTGGCCGGCACCCCCGCCTACCTGCCGCCCGAGGTGGCGCAGGGTGAGGACTCCGTTTTCGCCAGCGACGTCTACTCCCTCGGCGCCATGCTCTACGCCGCCGTCGAGGGCCATCCGCCCTTCGGCACCGACGGCAACGCGGTGGCCCTGCTGCACCGCATCGCCACCGAGGAGGTGCCGCCGCCCGAGCACGCCGTGCCGCTGACCGCGACGCTCGTGTGGATGCTGCGCCGGGATCCCAAGCACCGTCCCGAGGCCAAGGAGGTCCAGGACGCCCTCGGCGCCCTGGCCGAGGCCATGCCGGCGGAGATGCCCGCCCCCGCGCCGCTGCCGGCAGAAGAGCCCCCGCCCGTCGCCGCCGTCGCCGAAGGACGGGACCGGCGCAAGGTCGTGGCCATCGTGCTGATGGTCGGCGCGCTCGTCGTGGCCATCGCGGTCGTCGTCTACGCCCTCAACCAGCCGCAGCCCTCGGTCACCGCCGGCGGTCCGTCCAGCACCGGCAAGTCCACCACCGCCGCCAGCACCACGAGCACCACCGCGACGACGGCCGCCAGCACCACCACCGGCGTGCCGACCACGACCACCGTCACCACCACGACGACCACCGCCGCGCCGCCGCCGGTCGACGCCGCCACCCAGCTGGCCAACGCGATCTCCGACTACTACAACCTGGTGCCGAACGATCTCAATGACGCCTGGAACCGCATGACCGACGACTACCGGCAGAACAAGGCCGGTGGCAAGGCGGGTTACCAGAGCTTCTGGGGCGGCGTCGCGAGCGTCGAGGCCACCGGCGTGACGGCGACGCCGCCGGGCACCGTGGTCGCGACCATCACCTACCACAAGAAGGACGGCAGCACGCAGGTCGAGCGGACCACGTTCGGCATGGTCCAGCAGGACGGCATCTGGAAGATCGCGTCCTCGTCGGTCGGCTAGCGGGACAGCTCCAGGGCCAGGAAGAGGTCGACGCGGTCGGCGAAGCGGGAGAGGTCGCGGCCGGTGAGGTCCTCGACGCGGCCGATGCGGTAGCGCAGGGTGTTGACGTGCAGGTGGAGGCGGGCGGCGGCCTGGGACCAGGAGCCGGAGCAGTCGAGGAACACGCGCAGGGATTCCAGGAGCTCGGAGTGGTGCTCCTGGTCGTAGGCGCGGACGGGGCCGAGTAGGCGGCGGCAGAAGGACTGGCGGAGCTCGTCGGGCAGGGCGCCGAACAGGAGCTGGTGGGAGGCGAGCTCGGAGCCGGCGACCACGGCGGCGTGAGAACCGTTGTGGACGGCCACTCCGCGGGCGTAGCGGGCCTCGTCGACGGAGGCCCGGAGGCGGGATGCGGGACCGGGGCTGCTGATGCCCAAGGCCAGCCGGCACGAGCCGAGACCGGGTTCGAGGGCACGGACACCGGAGCGCAGGGAGTCGAGCAAGTCGTTGCCGGCCAAGGTGATCGCTACGGCCTCACCGTCCACATCGGTCACGAGGCCCTCGACGAGGGAGTCGAGGACGTCGAGGGCGAGACCGGCCTCGCCGGTGATGGTCATGGACACGACGCACAGGCTGTCCTCGGGGCCGAAGCCGGCGGCGGTGAGGCGGGCGCTGATGTCGGCGGCGGGGGTGGACTCGTCGGCCAGCAGCGAGAGCAATTGGGTGGCGGAGCGGCGCTCGCCGACGCGGCCGGCGGCCAGGGCAGAGCGTTCCAGGCCGATGAGGGTGGCCAGTTCGACCGCGATCTCGTGCCGGTCGGAAGTTCGGTCGGCGACGACGAGGGCCCAGCAGGCCAGACGATGCCCGGTGCCGATGGGCAGCACGCTGTAAGAGCCGACCTGGCGTTTGCCGGTGACAAAGCCGGCGGCTACCGCCGAGCTGTCGGGGAGGTCGGTTACGCCGGCCACCACGCGACCGGTCGGGGTGATGACCCAGCACGGCGCGCCCAGCTCGACGGACCCGGCGGCGACGAGGCCGTCCAGACCGGCGCCGGAGCCCAGCACGGCGACGAGACGGCGGTGGTGCTCCAGCACGGCGCTGGACCGGCGGACGTGCTCGGCGGCCAGTGCGGAGACGACCCGCTGGGTGATGGACGTGAAGGAGACGTCGAGGGGCACGGTGAACAGGCGGACCGAGTGCCGACGGCAGGCGTCGGCGACGACGTCGAAGGTGACGGGCCCGATCTCGGCGGTGCCGACGCCCAGCGCGACCACGCCCATCTCGGCGATGGCGGACACGAAGGCCTCGGCGTCGCCGGGATCGTGGTACCAGAGCATGCCGGTCAGCACGACCTCGCCGCCGCCGAGATAGCGGCGCGGGTCGCGCAGGTCGGTGACGTAGATCCAGCGGAACTCCGGATCGGGCTCGATCGCCCCGACCAGCAGCCGGAGCCCGAGCCCGGAATCGGCCAACAGCTCACCCAGGCGCACGTCAGGCAGGGTACTTGGAGGATCCTCCAAAAGACCCGCCCGATCGGGTCGGCGTTTCGTGGTGTTCGCCGCTAGCACCGCCCGCGGCCGGACTGTGTACTACGTCACGTGGAATTCCTACGACCGACCTCACTGGCCGAGGCCCTCGACGCCAAGTCGGCTCAGCCGGACGCGGTGCCGATCGCGGGCGGCACCGACGTGATGGTGGAGCTGAACTTCGACCACCGCAGGCCGGCCGCGCTGCTCGACCTGACCCGGGTCGGCGAGCTGGCCGAGTGGACGGTCACGCCGAGCGGCACCCGCCTGGGCGCGGGAGTGCCGTACGCGCGGATCATCGCCGAGTTGGGCGACCGCCTGCCGGGGCTGGCCATGGCGTCCCGCACGGTGGGCTCGCCGCAGATCCGCAACCGCGGCACGGTCGGCGGCAACCTCGGCGCCTCCTCCCCCGCCGGCGACACGCATCCGGTGCTGCTGGCCACCGACGCGACCGTGGAGGTCGCCTCCGTGCGCGGCACGAGGGAGATTTCGATCGGGGAGTTCTACCGAGGCGTGAAGCGCAATGCGCTGGAGCCGGATGAGCTGATCACCGCGATCCACCTGCCGGCGGGCACCGGGCCGCAGCAGTTCAGCAAGGTCGGCACGCGCAACGCGATGGTGATCGCGGTCTGCTCCTTCGGCTTGGCCTTGCATCCCGAGGGCAACCGCGTCGGCGCGGGCATCGGGTCGGCGGGGCCGACGCCGATCCGGGCGGTCGAGGCCGAGCGGTTCGCCGCCGAGGAGCTTTCGTGGGAATCGCCGAAGCCGCTGACCGACTCCGTGGCACGGCGCTTCGGCGAGCTCGTCGCCGCCGCGGCCACGCCGATCGACGACGTGCGCGGCACCGCCGCCTACCGCCGGCACGCGCTGTCCGTGCTGGCCCGCCGCACGCTCACCTGGGCATGGAAGGACTACGCGCGATGCGCCTGAACGTCACGGTCAACGGGGAGGCCAGGCAGGCCGACGACGTGTGGGAGGGCGAGAGCCTGCTCTACGTGCTGCGCGAGCGCCTGGGCCTGCCGGGCTCGAAGAACGCCTGCGAGCAGGGCGAATGCGGTTCCTGCACGGTGTACATGGACGGCACGCCGGTGTGCTCGTGCCTGGTTGCGGCCGGGCAGGCGGAGGGCCGCGAGGTCGCCACGGTCGAGGGCCTGGCCGACGGGGACACCCTGGACCGGGTGCAGCAGTCCTTTGTGGACGCCGGTGCGGTGCAGTGTGGTTTCTGCACGCCGGGTCTGGTCGTCGCTGCCCACGATCTGCTCAATCGCGTGCCGCAGCCGTCGGATCCGGAGATCCGGGAGGCATTGGCCGGCAACCTGTGCCGCTGCACCGGGTACGAGAAGATCCTCGACGCGGTGCGGCTGGCGGCGACCCGATGAGCGTCGTAGTCGTCGACAACGCGGCGATCGCGACCGTCGACGCCGACAACACCGAGCACGCCAGCGGCCACATCGTCATCCGTGACGGCCTGATCGAGCGGGTCGGCCCCGGCCAGGCCCAGCGGCCGGCCGAGGATCACGACTACATCGACGCTCAAGGCCGCCTGGTCACGCCGGGCCTGGTCAACACCCACCACCACCTGTACCAGTGGGCCACCCGCGGCTACGCCAAGGACGCCGAGCTGTTCGAGTGGCTGACCACGCTGTACCCGGTGTGGGGCCGCCTGACCGAGGAGGTCACGCGGGCGGCCGGCGCGGCCGGCATGGCCAAGCTCGCCCTGACCGGCTGCACGACCATCGCCGACCACCACTACGTCTTCCCCGACAACGGCGGCGACCAGATCGGCGCGCTGGTCGGTGAGGCGCGACGGCTCGGCGTCCGCCTGCACGCGGTGCGCGGTTCCATGGACCGAGGGCAGTCGCAGGGCGGCCTGCCGCCGGACAACATCGTCGAGGATCTCGAAGCGGCGCTGCTGGGCACGGAAAAGGCCATCAACGACTACCACGACCCGGACCCGCTCGGCCTGATCCGAATCGCCGTCGGCCCCTGCTCCCCCTTCTCCGTGAGCCGCGAGCTCATGGAGCAGGCGGCGGAACTGGCCCGGCGGCACGGAGTTCGGTTGCACACGCACCTGGCCGAGACCGTCGACGAGGAAGAGCAGTGCCTCGCCGAGAACGGCTGCACACCGGCCCAGTACGCCGAACAACTGGGTTGGCTGGGCGACGACGTGTGGCTGGCCCACACCATCCACCTGTCCGACGAGGCGATCAAGCGTTTCGGGCAGACCGGCACCGGCTGCGCGCACTGCCCCAGTTCCAACGGCCGCATCGCCGCCGGCATGGCCCCCGTGCGGCAACTGCTGGACGCCGGGGCGCCGGTCGGGCTGGGCGTCGACGGGGCCGCGTCCAACGAGTCCGGCGGGCTCGGCGAAGAGCTCCGGCAGGCGCTGCTGGTGGCCCGGTTCCGGGGCGGCGCAACGGCTTTGACCATCCGTGAGGCGCTGTGGATGGGCACCATGGGCGGCGCCCGCTGCCTGGGCCGCGACCACGAGATCGGCTCCATCGAGCCGGGCAAGGTCGCCGACCTGGCCGTGTGGCGGATGGACGACCTGGAGCACGCCGGCATCACCGACCCGGTGGCCGCGCTGGTGCTGGGCTCCGCCCCTGCTGTGGACCGGCTGCTGGTCGGCGGCCGCAGCGTCATCGCCGGCGGCGAGCTGCGCACCGCCGACCTCGAATCCATCACCCGTGATCTCGCGAATGCCGCGGAGGTGCTGCGATGACCTCCCCCACCAGGGAATCCACCAAGGGAGGCGTGGGCGAGAGCCCGCTGCGCCCGGACGGTGCACTGAAGGTGCGCGGCGAGTTCGCGTACTCGTCCGACCTGTGGCACGAGGACATGCTGTGGGGCGCGACCCTGCGCAGCCCGCATCCGCACGCCCGGATCCGATCCATCGACATCGCCGAGGCGTTGAAGGTGCCCGGCGTGTACGCGGTGCTCACCCACGACGACGTCCCCGGCACGAATCTGTACGGCCTTGAGCATCCCGACCAGCCGGTGCTGGCCGTGGATGTCGTGCGCTACCACGGGGAATCGGTCGCGCTGGTCGCCGCCGACCACCCGGAGACGGCCCGGCGGGCGATCAAGAAGATCAAGGTCGAGTACGACGTGCTGGCGCCGATCGTGGACGCCGAGGAGGCGGTCAAGCCGGAGGCGCCGCTGCTGCACCACGGCGGCAACACCGTGCGCAAGGTGCACATCGAGCGTGGCGACCAGCGGGCGACGGCCGATGTCGTGGTCACCGGTGTGTACGAGGTGGGCATGCAGGACCAGGCCTTCCTCGGCCCCGAGTCCGGCCTGGCCATTCCGGCCGAGGACGGCGGCGTGGACCTTTTCGTGGCCACGCAATGGCTTCACGTCGACCAGAAGCAGATCTGCTTCGCGCTGGACCTGCCGACGGACAAGGTGCGGCTGACGCTGGCCGGTGTCGGCGGCGCGTTCGGCGGCCGCGAGGACCTGTCCATCCAGGTGCACGCATGCCTGCTGGCCCTGCACACGGGCAAGCCGGTGAAGATGGTCTACAACCGCGAGGAGTCCTTCTACGGCCACGTGCACCGGCACCCGGCCAAGCTGTACTACGAGCACGGGGCCGACCGTGACGGAAAGCTTTCCTATGTCCGGTGCCGCATCTACCTCGACGGCGGCGCCTACGCGTCCAGCACGCCGGCCGTGGTGGCCAACGCCGCCACGCTCGGTATCGGACCGTACAATGTGGATAACGTCACCATCGACTGCTGGGGCGCCTACACCAACAACCCGCCCTGTGGCGCCATGCGCGGATTCGGCGCTGTGCAGGCCGGTTTCGCCTATGAGTCGCAAATGGACAAACTCGCCGAGGCGCTGGGCATGGACCCCGTCGACGTGCGGGTGCGCAACGCCATGAGCGAGGGCAGCGTCATGCCGACCGGCCAGGTCGTCGATTCCGCCGCTCCGGTCGAGGAACTGCTCAGGCTCATCAAGCAACGCCCGCTGCCGGCAGTCCACGATGGACCGTTGGACCTGACGGCGATGCCCGGCGGCGTCTCCAACACCACCCACGGCGAGGGCGTGGTCCGCGGCGTCGGCTACGCCGTCGGCATCAAGAACATCTGCTTCTCCGAGGGCTACGACGACTACTCCACGGCCCGCCTGCGGGTGCAGGTGATCAACGGCGAGCCGGCGGCCGTGATCCACACCGCTGCGGCCGAGGTCGGCCAGGGCCTGGTCACCATCCAGCAGCAGATCGTCCGCACCGAGCTCGGCATCGACCAGGTCACCGTGCACCCGGCCGACACCACCGTGGGCAACGGCGGCTCCACCTCGGCCTCCCGCCAGACCTACGTCACCGGCGGCGCGGTCAAGGCGGTCTGCGAGGCGGTGCGGGAGAAGCTGCTCAAGCTGGCCGTGTCCCGCTTCGGAGAACCCCGCTCGGAGCTCACCGCCCAGGATATCGTCGCCGTGCTCGGGGATGACGTGATCGAGGAGACGGTGGAGTGGCGGCACCGGCCGACCACCGCGCTGGATCCCGACACGGGCCAAGGCTTCGCGCACGTGCAGTACGGCTTCGCCGCGCACCGGGCGGTCGTCGACGTGGACGTCGACCTCGGCCTGGTCAAGGTGGTGGAGCTGGCCTGCGCGCAGGACGTGGGCAAGGCGATGAACCCGCAGGCCGTCCTGGGCCAGATCCACGGCGGCAGCACGCAGGGCCTCGGCCTGGCCGTGATGGAGGAAATCCAGGTCTCGAACGGGAAAGTCCGCAATCCCTCGTTCACCGACTACCTGATCCCGACCGTGCTCGACACCCCGCCGATGCCGGTGGACGTGCTCGAACTGGCCGACCCGCACGCCCCGTACGGCCTGCGCGGGGTGGGCGAGCCGCCCACGATCTCGTCGACGCCGGCCGTGGTCGCGGCCATCCGCGCCGCCACCGGCCTGGCGCTCAACCGAGTTCCGGTGCGGCCGGAACACCTGACGACACGGGAGATTCCGCGATGACCACCGCAGCGACCACCGACCAGGCGTGGCTCGACGAGGCCGTTCGGCTGGCTTCCGCCAACGTCGCCACCGGCGGCGGCCCGTTCGGCGCTGTCATCGTGCGCGGTGACGAACTGATCTCCACCGGCGTGAACCGGGTCGTGCCCACGCTCGATCCGACCGCCCACGCCGAGGTGGTGGCGATTCGCGAGGCCTGCCAACGGGTCGGCGACTTCCGGCTCACCGGCTGCGTGCTGTTCTCCTCGTGCGAGCCGTGCCCGCTGTGCCTGGCCGCTTCCCTGTGGGCCCGCGTGGACCGGGTGGTCTTCGCCGCCGACCGCAACGACGCCGCCGACGCCGGCTTCAACGACCGCGACTTCTACGACCTGTTCGAACAGCCCAAGCAGACGTGGCCGATCCCCGTGCTGCACGTCAGGACCGCGGACCACAACACCCCGTTCTCCGCGTGGCTTTCCCGCACCGACCGCGTCGAGTACTGATCCTCGTCACGCGCGTGCTGACCGGAGCACCATCGCTCAAACGTTCGCGGAGTCAGGCCGTCTCCCCCATGGCGGCCTGGTTCCGCGCGCCCACCGGCATGGGAGTAGTTCATGACCCAGTTGCGCGACCGCCGCCCCACGACTGCCCTGATCGAACGACGTTTCCGGCTCAAGGAACGCGGCACGACGCTGGCCCGCGAGGTTCGCGGCGGCGTCACCACGTTCGTCGCGATGGCCTACATCGTGTTGCTCAATCCCTTGATATTGGGCGCTTCCGCCGACATCACCGGCGCGCGCCTGACCATCACCGAGGTCACCACCGCCACCGCCCTCGCCGCCGGCGTCATGACCGTCCTCATGGGACTGGTCGGCAACGCTCCCCTGGCCCTGGCCGCCGGTCTCGGCGTGAACGGCATCGTGGCCTTCCAGCTCGCCCCGACCATGACCTGGGCCCAGGCCTTCGGACTTGTCGTGCTGGAAGGGGTCTGCATCGTCGTGCTGGCCGCATCGGGCATCCGGCAGCGCATCATGGACGCCATTCCGGCCGCGCTGAAGACCGCCATCTCGGTCGGCATCGGCCTCTACATCGCCCTGGTGGGCCTGGTGTCGGCCGGATTCGTCACCAGGACACCGGATTCCGCCCACTCCACCGTGCCGGTGCGGATGGGCGAGGGCGGGCACCTGGTCGGCTGGCCGATGGTGGTGTTCGCGATCGGCCTGCTGCTGATGATCGTGCTCATGGCCCGGGCCGTGCCCGGGGCGGTGCTGATCAGCATCGTCGTCGCCACGGTCATCGCCGTGATCGCCAACGCGCTGTGGCCCGGCGCGGACTGGGGCCTGGTCACCCCGAAGCTGCCCTCGAACCTGGTCGCCGCGCCCGACTTCGCCCTGTTCGGCCACGTCGACCTGTTCGGCGGCTTCGCCTCGGCCGGCGCCATCACCGCGACGGTGTTCCTGTTCACCCTGGTGCTGTCCGGGTTCTTCGACGCGATGGGCACGATCACCAGCGTCTGCCACGAGGCCGGCATGACCACCGAGGACGGCAAGGTCGCCGGCATGGGCAGGATCCTGCTGGTGGACGGCATCGGCGCGATCGTCGGCGGTGGCACCGGTTCCGCGCCCAACACCGTGTTCCTGGAGTCGGCGGCCGGCGTCGGTGAGGGCGCCCGCACGGGCCTGGCCAGCGTGGTCACCGGGGCCCTGCTGGGCGCCACGATGCTCGTCACGCCGATCGCCGGCATCGTGCCGGCCCAGGCCGCCGCCCCGGCGCTGGTGGTCATCGGCGGCATCATGATGGCCCAGTGCCGGCGTATCCCGTTCCAGGACAGCGATTTCACCATCCCGGTGTTCCTGACCATGGCCATCGTGCCGTTCACGTACTCGATCACCAACGGCGTCGGCGCCGGCGTCGTGAGCTACGTGGTGGTCAAGCTGGGCAAGGGCCAGTGGCGCGAGGTGCACTGGCTGGTGGGGGTCATCGCGGCGATTTTTGTCGCCTACTTCGGCATTGCCGGAATCGAGGCGGTGGCGGGATGAGGGAACTCGCCGGGGCGCTGTCCGGACGGGACTTCGCCGTCGCCAGCGTGATCGACGTCAGCGGGAGCGCGCCGCGCGGGCTCGGCTCGGCGCTCGCGGTCACCGCGGACGGCGAGGCGTTCGGCAGCGTCTCCGGCGGGTGCGTCGAAGGGGCTGTGTACGAACTGGCTCAGGAAGCTTTGGAGACAGGATTGCCGCAGCGGCACCGTTTCGGTTACTCCGACGACGACGCCTTCGCGGTCGGCCTCACGTGCGGCGGCTCGCTGGAGGTGTTCGTCCAGCCCTCCACCCCGGCCATCACCGCCGCACTGGCCGCAGATCCGGAGCCGGTGGTGCTGGCCCGGGTGGTCGGCGGCCCGGAGTCGTTGCGGGGCAAAGGCATGGCCGTGTTCGCCGATCGTGTTGTCGGCGACGAGATCGTGAACCCCGACCTGGTGCGGCACGCCACCGCGACCGGCCGGCAGTGGTTCGACGGCCTGGAGCTGTTCGTGGAATCCTGGTCGCCGCCGCCCCGCCTGCTCGTCTTCGGGGCCATCGACTACGCCGCGGCCCTGGTGCGCATGGGCAAGTTCCTCGGCTATCACGTGACGGTCTGCGACGCGCGGCCCGTGTTCGCCACCACGGCCCGTTTCCCGGACGCCGACCAGGTCGTCGTCGACTGGCCGCACCGGTACCTGGCCCACACCCGCACCGACGCCCGCACGGCGGTCTGCGTGCTCACCCACGACGAGAAGTTCGACATCCCGCTGCTGGCCGACGCCCTGAGGCGACCGCTGGCCTTCGTCGGCGCCCTCGGCTCCCGCCGCACCAACGCACAACGCCTCTCGCGCCTACGTGAGGTCGGGCTGACCGACCGCGAGCTGGCCTCGCTTCGCGCCCCGATCGGGCTCGACCTGGGGGCCGGCACGCCCGAGGAGACCGCGGTGTCCATCGCCGCCGAGATCGTCGCGCTCGGCCGGGGCGGCAGCGGATTGGCGCTCACAGGAGGTTCCGGACCCATTCACGCGAGCGGCCCGCCCGGCTCCCGAGGCCGGACGGGCCACCTGACTGGTCCTGAAGGTGTCGCTACTGGACGGGAATGCCCGCGCTAGTGCAGAAGCCGACCATGTCGCCCGCGCACAGCTCCTTGGTCTTCACCACGCCCTTGGCGACGAGGCCCTGCACGTCCTGCTTGCTGATGGACTGTGGTCCGAGCAGCACGGACTTCACGTCGCGGTTGCCCTTCGGGTCCTTGGTGTTGCCCGTGGCCAGGTCGTCGGCGTCGCCCTGCCGGCCGGTGGCGAGCGCGATGGCCAGCCGCGAGGCGGCCTCCGCCTCGATGTCGATCGGCTTGTAGACGGTCATGCACTGGGTGCCGCGCAGCACGGCCTGCAGGCCGCCGAGCGTGGCGTCCTGGCCGGTGACCGGCACGTTGCTGAGGTTGCGCTGCTTGAGCACCGCTTCGATGCTCGCCGCCATGCCGTCGTTGGCCGCCAGCACGCCGTCGACGTGCCCGCCGTTGGCGTCCAACAGGGAGGTGAACGTGGTGGCGGCGATGTCCGGCGACCACTTGTCGATCGCCTTGCTGCCGACCAGGTGCAGGTTGCCGGAGTCGTAGCGCTGCTTGAGCACCTGCTCGTGGCCGTCGTGGAACTGGGTGGCGTTGTTGTCGGTGGACGCGCCCTCGATCTCGATGACCGACGCGTTCTGCTTGGTGCCGAGGCACTGGACCAGGCCTTCGGCCTGGAGCAGGCCGACCGCCAGGTTGTTGAAGGAGACGTAGTACTCGGCCGTGCCGCCGAGGCTGATCCGGTCGTAGTCGATGACCGGAATTCCGGCCGCCTTCGCCTTCTTCTCCACGGCCGCGCCGCCGTCGGTGGACAGCGGCGTGATCATCAGGACGTTCACCTTCTCCGCGATCATCTTGTCCGCCAGCGAGGCGAAGCGCTTCTCGTCGCCCTGCGCGTTCTGGATGTCCGGCTGGATGCCGGCGAAGCTGAGCTGGGACGTCAGCAGTGGCTTGTCCGAGTCCTCCCAACGGGCTGACGTGGTCGTGTCCGGGAGGATCACGCCCACCTTGGGCTTGGGGGTGTTTGTCGCGGGTCCGGTGGCAGCGCTGTTGGAACCGGTGCTGCCGCAGGCGGAGGCGACAAGCACGAGTGCACAACCGGCTACGGCGACGACGGTGCGCATCCGTTATGCCTCCACTACGTTTGGCTGAGATGCGGTAGTTCACTCCCTCAGCCTTACGCCCGTCAAGCTGGGTGTCGCCGGGAAACAAGCACCAGACACAGTGCGGCGACAACTAACACGATCATGGCTGCCCGCGGGCCGGTGCCGTGCAGCGCCAGCGTCACCGAGGCGACACCGAGAGTGGTCCCCAGGCCGCGAGCCATGTTCACCAGCCCGCCGCCGACGCCCGAGCAGGCGGCCGGGATCGCCGCCATCACCGCGGCGTTGTTCGCGGGGGTGAACAGGCCGAGGCCGATCCCCAGCGCGGCCAAGGAGATCGCCAGCACCGGATCCGTCAAAGGCAGCAGACACAACGGGATCAGCGCGGCGACGCAGACCAGGCCCCCGACCAGGGCCCTGGTCCGATCCGGCCAGCGGCTGCCGCCGAACGTCGCAGCCAGTGCGAACCCGACGGGCAGGCTGGTCAGCACGAGACCGGCCCGGACCACGGAACCGCCGAGTGCCGGCACGACCACAAGCGGCCCGAACAGGACCAGATATCCGAGCATCGCCGCCACCAGACCACTGGCGATCACGCCGTCCCGCAACAAATTCAGATCGACCAACGGGTCGGCCGCGAGCCGCTGCCGGACCACGAAGCCGACACCGGCCACAACCCCGGCCACGAAAAGGGTTACTACGGCCCAGACCGGGGCGTCCAAACCGGACAGAGCGGAGAGTCCGAGCAGCAGCGCGGTCGAGCAGCTGCCCAAAAGGGCGACTCCGAGCCAGTCGACCGAGCGCATCGCGGTCCGCTGTCTCGTGCGCGGCAACAAATAGCGGCCGGCGGCGATCGCCAGCAGTCCGATGGGGACGTTCACCCAGAACACCCACCGCCAGCCGACGCCGTCGACCAGCACGCCGCCCAGCGTCGGCCCCAGCGCCAGCCCGACCGCCTGGGCCGCGGCCTGCACGCCGAGCGCCGCGCGCATCGACCGCCGGGGCGAACTCGTCGTCACGAGGGCGACGCTGTTGGCCTGGAGCATGGCCGCGCCGACGGCCTGGACCACCCGCAGGCCGACCAGCAGCGGCAGCGAGTCCGCGAACCCGCACGCCGCCGACGCGACCGTGAAGACGGCGAAGCCGTAGAGGTAGAGCAGCTTGCGGCCGGCGGCGTCGGCCAGCCGCCCGACCGGCAGCAACAGCGCCACCAGCGTCAGCAGGTAGCTCAGCGACACCCACTGCACACCGGCCAGCGAGGCGCCGAATTCCCTGCTCAGGGCCGGGAAGGTGAGCGTGACGATGCTGGCGTCGAGCTGGCCCATGAAAGCGCCGAGGCAGACAGCGGCGACGGCCAGCCAGTGCGCGTGCGGCCAGCGGGCCACGGCGCGCGGGCGGGCCGGTTCGACGCCGAGGCGGCGGAGCAGCTCGGTGTCCATACGTCAATTTTATCTCGGTGACCGACATATTTTTGGGACGGAGAGCTATGGTCCGCGTCACCGCTCGATACGCTTGGCGGATGTCGCAGGTCACGCCCGAGCACGAGGCCCCTTCGAGCACGAACGACGCTCGCACCCTGACCGAGGTGGTCACGAGACTGCGCCGCGCCCTGCGCACCAGCATCCGGACCGAGTACCCGTGGGAAGCGCTGCCGATGGCGCAGGTCGAGCTGCTGATGGTGCTGGCCGACCACGCCCCGGCCAAGATCGGCCAGCTGGCCTCGCTCCAGCGGCTGGCCCCCAACACCGTCAGCGGCCTGGTCCAGCAGCTGGTCGAGGGCGGCATGGCCGTCCGCGACAGCGACCCGACCGACCGCCGGGTGGCCCGGGTGTCGCTCACCGACGCCGGCCGCAAGCAGCTGGCCGAGTGGCAGCAGGCTCACGAGCGGCGCATCTCGGCCGCGCTGGACCAGCTCCCGCCGCAGGCCCGGGCGGCCGTCGCCGACGCGCTGCCGGCGCTGAACCTGCTGGTCGACCATCTCGTCACGCCCTGACCCGAACCGGCGACCGGGGCCGGCGCGAACGCATGGGCGTGACGGTAGTCGTGCAGAAGGGGTCCCCAGTGACAGTCGCCCTGACCCTCGCCGGGCTGGTGCGCCGGTTCCTCGGCGTTGAGCTGCCGGTGCGGCTGCGGGCATGGGACGGCAGCGTGGCCGGCCCCGCCGACGCCCCGACGGTGGTCATCCGCTCCCGGACGGCGCTGCGGCGGCTGCTCTGGGATCCCAACGAGCTGGGCCTGGCCCGGGCCTACGTGTCCGGCGAGATCGACGTCGAGGGCGACCTGAGGGAAGGCCTGTCCCGGTTCTGGGGTCTGGCCCGCCGCGAGGGCGTGGGCAAGGTGAAACTTTCACCAGGCGACCGGCTGACCGCCGTGGGCCAGGCGCTGCGGCTGGGCGTGATCGGCATGCGGCCGGCGCCGCCGCCGGAGGAGGCACGGCTGTCCGGGGCCGAGCACACCAAGACCCGGGACCGGGCCGCCATCGCCCACCACTACGACCTGTCCAACGAGTTCTACCGGACGCTGCTCGACCCGAACATGGCCTATTCCTGCGGCTACTGGACGTCCGACGCAGCGGACTACACCGTCGAGGACGCGCAGCGGGACAAGCTGGACCTCATCTGCCGGAAGCTGGGCCTCAAGCCGGGCATGCGGCTGCTGGACGTCGGGTGCGGCTGGGGCTCGCTGATCCTGCACGCCGCCACGCACTACGGCGTGCACGCCACCGGGGTGACGCTGGCGGCGCAGCAGCGCCAGTTCATCGAGGCCCGGATCGCCGAGCGGGGGCTGGAGGGCCGGGTCGAGGTGCGGCTCCAGGACTACCGGGACATTCCCGACGGCGATTTCGACGCCATCGGGACCATCGAGATGGGCGAGCACGTCGGCCTCGGCAACTACCCGACGTACGCGGCGCAGCTGTTCCGCCTGCTCAGGCCCGAGGGGCGGTTGCTGCTCCAGCAGATGTCACGGGTGGCGAGCGCGCCCAAGGCGCCCGGCGGCGGCTCCTTCATCGAGCGCTACGTGGCCCCCGACATGCACATGCGGCCGGTCGGCGAGACCATCGCCATGCTGGAGCGGGCCGGCCTCGAGGTGCGGGACGTCGAGGCGATGCGTGAGCACTACGTCTGGACCGTGGACGCCTGGGCGCGGACCCTGGAGGAACGGGCCGCCGAGCTGACCGCGTTGGTCGGCGAGGGACAACTGCGGGTGTGGCGCCTGTACCTCGCCGGTGGCGCGCTGGCGTTCCAGGAGAACCGGATGGGCGTGGACCAGATCCTCGCCGTCCGGCCCACGACGTCCGGCGGGAGCGGCATGCCGAGGACCCGCCTTGGGGAGGTTGTCGCGTGAACCTGGCCGGACTGCTGGCCAATCTGGGCATCACCGCCGGCGCCGTGCTGGTGGTGATGCTGATCGCCCTCGGTGTGGCCGTCGCCCGCGGCCGGCACGACGGTGTGGACACGGTGTGGGGCCTGGGCTTCGCGGTGATCGCCGTGGTCGGGCTGATCGTCTCCGGCTCGGGCTGGCTGGTGACCGCCCTGACCGTCATCTGGGGTCTGCGGCTGGCCACCTACATCCAGCTCCGCAACGGCCGTCGTCCCGAGGATCCGCGGTACGTGGCGCTGATGAAGCGGGCCACCGGCAATCCGCACTGGTACGCGTTCCGCAAGATCTACCTGGTCCAGGGCGTGATCATGTGGTTCGTGTCGTGGCCGGTGCAGGCCGCCCAGCACGAGAGCTCGCTGGGCCTGCTGACCTGGATCGGGGCGGCGGTGTGGCTGGTCGGCATCGGGTTCGAGTCGGTCGGCGACTGGCAGCTGTCCCGGTTCAAGGCCGACCCGGCGCACCAGGGCGTGATCATGGACCGCGGCCTGTGGCGCTACACCCGCCACCCCAACTACTTCGGCGACGCGACCGTCTGGTGGGGCCTCTACCTGATGGCCTGCCAGCACTGGATCGGCGCGCTGACCGTGCTGTCACCGCTGGTCATGACCTTCTTCCTGACCAAGGGCACCGGCAAGGCGCTGACCGAGCGGGCCATGGGTTCCCGGCCCGGCTACGCCGAGTACGTTCGCCGCACCAGCGGTTTCTTCCCGCTGCCGCCGAAACCGGAGGGATCCCGATGAACAACGGCGACCTGGTCGCGGACTTCGAGCTGCTCGACGACCACGGTGAGCCCCGGCGACTGTCCGAGTTCCTGGCCAAGGGCCCGGTCGTGCTGTTCTTCTACCCGGCGGCGATGACCGGCGGCTGCACGGCCGAGAACTGCCACTTCCGCGACCTGGGCGCGGAGTTCGAGGCGGCCGGGGCGCAGCGGCTGGGCATCTCCCCCGACGCCGTCGGCAAGCAGCGGGAGTTCTCGGCCATGAACTCGTTCGACTATCCGCTGCTGTCCGACCCGGACGGCGTGGTGGCCACCCAGTTCGGGGTGCGGCGCAAGTTCGGGCCGGTGCTGACCCGCCGCCAGACCTTCGTCATCGGGTCCGACAGCCGGGTGATCGCGTCCATCAAGAGCGAACTGCGCATGGCCGTGCACGCGGACAAGGCGCTGGAGGCGCTGCGAGCGGTCTGAGCAGCGGTTTTACTCCTTTCGATGTAGTCGGGGCGGCCATTCGGCCGCCCCGATCTCGATCATCCGCATACGGATGGGAGTAGCGCGCCTCCCAACTCACCAGTAACCTCCGGTCTGTGGCCTTGATCACAACGGCGTCCTCGGTCAAGCGGGGCTTTCGGCACCCGTGCGTCTACTGTGGACTGCCCGTGCTCGTCGACCATGTCGGCGAGTTCCATCCGGGCCACGTCGTCGTCGACTATCTCGACAACAGCCCGTCCGGCCGCGGTTTGCCCGACTTGGTGCTGTTGCACCGTTTCTGCAACGAGCACCTCCTGCCCAACTGCGGCGTCTCCTTACGCCGGGCGCACCTGGGCTGGGCCACCGAGCAGTTCGAGGTCGACACCGGCTCGTCACTGCGGCACTACGACCAGCTCGGACTGCACAGCGCCCCCTGGCGCGGCTTCGAGCTGTACCAGCGGCACTGGCGGGTCCGGAAGATGCGCTACGCGTGCAAGGCATGCCGGTACTATGCCGGCTGGTTTCGACCGGAGTGGAGCTGAGCCCCGTTGATCGTTCGTCTCATCCTCGGCCTGCTGATCACCGTCGTCGGCCTGGCGCTCGCCGGCCGTCGGGTGCTCTGGCTGGCCGCCCTGATCCGGTCCGGGCAGCCCGCGTCGGGCCGCACCGACCGGCTCGGCGCGCGGGCCGCCGCCCAGCTGCGTGAGGTGTTCGGCCAGCGCAAGCTGCTGAAGTGGTCGGTGCCCGGTATGGCCCACTTCTTCACCTTCTGGGGCTTCGTCATCCTGCTGTTCACCATCGTCGAGGCGTGGGGCGCCCTGTTCGACGAGGACTTCGCGTTCCCGTGGATCGGCCGGCAGCCCTGGCTCGGCTTCCTGGAGGACTTCTTCACCGTCGCCGTGCTGGCGGCGCTGGCCACCTTCGCGGTGATCCGCGTGCGCAACGCGCCGGAACGCAAGGAGCGCGCCTCCCGGTTCTACGGCTCGCACACCGGGCCGGCCTGGCTGGTGCTGGCCATGATCGCCGGCGTGATGGTGACGCTGCTGCTGTACCGGGCCGGGCAGTACAACACCGGGCACTTCCCGTTCGGCGACAGCGGCTGGCCGTTCGCCACCTGGCTCGTCGCGCATGCGCTGGCCCCGCTGGGAACGACCGTGAACGCCGTGATCGAGACGGTGTTCCTGCTCGGCAACATCGCCGTGATCATGGGCTTCCTCGTGCTGGTGGTGCATTCCAAGCACCTGCACATCTTCCTGGCCCCGCTCAACGTGTCGGCCAAGCGCCTGCCCGACGCCCTCGGCCCGCTGCTGCCCGTGGAGTCGGGCGGCAAGCCCGTCGACTTCACCGATCCCGGCGACGACGACATCTTCGGCCGCGGCAAGATCGAGGACTTCACGTGGAAGGGCATGCTCGACTTCGCCACGTGCACCGAGTGCGGCCGCTGCCAGTCCCAGTGCCCGGCCTGGAACACCGGGAAACCGTTGTCCCCCAAGATGGTCATCATGGACCTGCGGGACCACCTGTTCGACCGCGCGCCGTACGTCATGGGGCAGAAGGAAGGCGAGCCCGTTCCGCTGGTCGCCACGGGCGGCATCATCGACCCGGACGTGCTGTGGTCGTGCACCACCTGCGGCGCCTGCGTCGAGCAGTGCCCGGTAGACATCGAGCACGTGGACCACATCGTCGACATGCGCCGCTACCAGGTGATGATCGAGTCGGAGTTCCCGACCGAGCTGGGCGCGCTGTTCCGCGGCCTGGAGAACAAGGGAAATCCCTGGGGGCAGAACAACAACGCCCGTCTGGACTGGGCCAAGGACCTCGACTTCGAGGTGCCGGTGATCACCGGCGAGCTGCCCGACGACGCCGAGTACCTGTTCTGGGTCGGCTGCGCGGGCGCGTTCGACGACAAGGCCCGGGCCACCGTGCAGGCCACCGCCGAGCTGCTGCACATCGCCGGCGTGAACTACGGCGTGCTGGGCAACCGCGAGCGCTGCACCGGCGACCCGGCCCGCCGCTCCGGCAACGAGTTCCTGTTCCAGATGCTGGCCCAGGAGACCGCCGGCCTGCTCAACGAAACCTTCGGCGAGCGTGAACCCGGCCGTCGCAAGATCGTCACCACCTGTCCACACTGCATGAACACACTCGGCCGCGAATACCCTCAGCTGGAGGGCAACTACGAGGTCGTGCACCACACCCAGCTGCTGAACCGGTTGGTGCGCGAGAAAAAGCTCACGCCCATCCAGCCGGCCGGCGGTGCGGCGCAGCAGATCACCTATCACGACCCGTGTTATCTGGGACGGCACAACAAGGTCTACGAGCCGCCGCGTGAGCTCGCGGCCGCGGCCGGCACCTCGCTCACCGAGATGCCCCGCCATGCCGACCGCGCCTTGTGTTGCGGCGCCGGCGGTGCGCGGATGTGGATGGAAGAGCGGATCGGCAAGCGCATCAACCTGGAGCGGGTCGACGAGGCCCTGGCCACCGGGGCCGAGACCATCGCGACGGCATGCCCGTTCTGTCGCGTGATGGTCAGCGACGGCCTCGTGCAGCGCCAGAGCGAGGATATCGGGACGAGTGTGTCCGTTCGGGACGTGTCCCAGCTGCTGTTGGAGGCCGTGCATCGGTCACGGGACGCCATCGGCTGACGGCTGACCGGGGTGTCGGCGGCGTGAACTCCCTTGGAACACAAGGGAGTCACCGAATTGTGCCTTGATCGGCCGGGCCGATCTGGGCATAGTTCTTTTACGCCGCCAAGAAACACCTAGGAGTGGATGTGCGCAAACTGTCCGCGCTCGCGGCTGCCTTGGGCGTCGCGGTGCTGACCTTGTCCCTGCCAAGCCCTGCCGGTGCCGCCATCCTCCACGCGTTGCCGCAGAACGCCGACGGGTGGGAGCAGTCCTTCTCGCCCGCCTACGACTACGACGGCGACGGCTGCTACGCCACCGCCGCCATCGGGTCCGACGGCACCCTCAACCCCGGGCTCAAGCTCGGCGGCGACGTCAACGGGCACTGCCACGACCCGGCCCAGCTGCAGAACTCGAACACGTACTCGCGCGAGAAGTGCAACGGCGACTACTGCGCGGTCATGTACGCGAGCTACTTCGAGAAGGACCAGGCCACCCTCGGTCCGCTGGCCATCGGCCACACCCATGACTGGGAGCACGTGGTCGTGTGGATCAACGTGGCGGCCAACCGGGTCGACTACGTGTCCACCTCGCAGCACAGCGGCTGGAAGTGGTACTCCGCCTCGGACGCCCGCTTCGACGGCACGCACGTGAAGGTCGTATACCACAAGGACGGCGCCAGCACGCACTTCATCCGGCTGGCTAACTCCAATGACGACCCGCCGGAGAACTACACCCACGGCTGGTTCTACCCCCCGCTCGTCGGCTGGAACGGCTACCCGGACGGCCTGCGCGACAAGCTGATGTCGGCCAACTTCGGCGACGCCACCATCAAGATCAACGACGGCAACTTCAACTACGGGCTGGAGCACTCGATGCCTCCCGGCATCAACTTCAACCCCAACGCCTGACCGCTTTCCCTCGACGGCCCGCCTCCGCTTCGGAGGCGGGCCGTTCGTTCACCCGCGAGTCCCGCTCTCGGGCAACCATGACACCGGTCGGCGTTAAATCGGTTGTCCGCAGGTCTGCGGTTCGATGACCATGGCCGACATGTTCGTGTGATCAGTGGCTGTATCCCCGTTGAAGTCCGCCCTGTGCGGGCTTTCCCTCACGCGGCGTCGCATCCGACGTCGTGCCCGGCCGGTGTGGCCGCCTCACTGCGCGGCGCCGGCCGTCTGCCACTGATCCCCTCAGGGGCGCGTTCGGCGTGCCCCCGTGCTTTTTTGGAGTTCGGCCACCTCATGAGTCACTTTCGCGATACCCCCGTGCCTTCTGACGTCGACCGCAAGGCCCTGTGGGTCGTCCGGGAGCTCGGCCTGCCCGCCATCGTGAGGGGCTGCCCGTCGTGCCGCACCCAGCGGCACCACCCCACCGGCAAGGTCCGGGTCAACGCCAGCGGCAAGCTCCTCGACGTCTGGCTGCTCATCGGCTGCGACCACTGCGGCCGCACCTCCAAGGTCCCCGTGCACGAGCGCATCCACGTCTCCGCCTTGAACCACGACCGCCTCGTCCGGTTCGAGAACAACGATCCCGCCATCGTGCGCGAGCTGGCCATGGACGTCTCCCTCGCCCGCCGCACTCCCTACCTGCTCGACTGGGCCGGCACCTGGGCGCTCGACACCGACCTGCCCTTCTACGACCTGGAAAGCCCCGACGCCACTCCCCTGGAGGTCGTCGTCCGCCTCGAACTGCCGGCCCCCATCCGCGTCGTGAAGCTCCTCATGGCCGGCTTCCACCTCAGCCGCTCCGCCGTCCGCCGCCTCGTCCTCGCCGACCGCATCCAGCTGCCGGTGTCCCCGGACGCCCGCATCCACACCGACTTCACCTTCCTCGTCCACCCCCTCTGACAACGCGAGTCCCGCCCTCGGGCGCACGAGGTCGGGACTCGCGGGGCCCCCACCCACCCCCGCGAGTCCCGCCCTCGGGCAACTATGTGTCGAGTTCTTTCCGCTACAGGAAGATCCCGCGAACGACACAGGACCGGGAAGTCAGGCGTGGGGTGGGCAAAGAGTGCCTACCGACGCCCGCGAAAGGGCGGGCGGGAGGCGGTTCTGAGGTCTTGTTCACCAAGCATCCGGCTCACATGGGCCACTCACGCCTGAGTCGCGAACCGCTGCACAACCTCCGGCAGCAACTGGTGCTCGGCGACCAACACCCGCGCCGCCAATGTCTCGGCGGTATCCGAGGGCAGCACAGGGACTTCCCGCTGGGCGATGACTTCCCCGGCGTCGTAGTCGGCGGTGACGTAATGCACCGACGGACCGCTGACGGTGTCGCCGGAGGCGAGGACGGCTTGGTGGACGGCGAGGCCGTACATGCCGGGACCACCGTGCCGAGGGAGCAGGGACGGGTGGATGTTGATGATCCGCCCGGCGTAGCGAGCCAAGGTGAGGGGTCCGAGCTTCTTCATGTAGCCGGCGGTGACAACCAGATCCGCACCGCAGGCCACCAGCGAATCCACCAGGGCCGCATCAAGCGCAGCCGCCGCCGGATGGGTACGACCTGAGAGGTGGAGGGCCGGGATGTTCTGCTCGCGGGCGTACGCGAGACCACCGGAGAGACTGTTGTTGCTGACGGCCAAACACACGGCGAACCGGGCCCCCACAACCGAAGAAGCCCAGTGGAGGGCCCGGAAGTTGGAGCCGCCATGGGAGACCAACACCGCAACCTGCATAGCCATGCCGGGAAAACTACAGCCGGTGGGCCGGAGTGCGGGGGTCGGGGCGCAGGGCCGGGCGGGAGTCGGTGCCGATGAACTGGGGCCAGTGTTCGAAGTGCCACCACTCGTTGGCGTAGGTGCGGTAGAGGCCGTAGCGGTGCCCATGGGCTTCGAGCCAACGGGCGCCTTCGCGGGGGCGGACGTCCAACGCCCGGCCCTGGACGTGGAGGGACTCGGTGGGAGGCAGAACCCATTGGCGGGCGGCGGATTCGCTGCCGTGCTGGGCGACGGCCTCGTCGAACAGGAGTTGCTGCTCGGCCACGGAGCGGGCGCCGGAGGTGAGGCCGATGGTGAGCCCGTGGTTCCACAGGGCGTCGGCGCGGGCGGCGGCGAAGGCCACCCGGGCGCCGACGTCGAGGCCGGACAGGTCCTCGCGGGGGAAGCGAAGGCCCAGGGCCCATTCGCTGGCCCGCTCCTCCGGACGCCAGCGCCCGGCGAGCCGGTCGAGTGGGCGCCGCATGCCCGCGAGGCCGAGTGTGGCCAGTCGGTAGACGTCCATGGTTCCCTCCTCCGGGTATACACCCGAAGAATAGGAACGCGGGACCTGCGCTGACGTCATACCGGCAGCTGATCCGGAATCATCCCTGGGTAGCGCAACCCCTAGTCGAGCAGCGGGAAGGAGCCGGAGCGCAGCAGGCCGACGATGGCGTCGGTGCGGTCACGCGGCGCCGCGTAGTCGGGGTGGGCCCGCAGCACGGCGGCGGCGTCGTGCAGCCGGTGCAGCTGCGCGGCGGCCTCGCGGACACCACGGCCGTTGACGGCATGGCCGACCAGAAGCGGCGCTGTGGGATCGATGCGTCCGACGGAGACGGCCTGCTCAACCCGGCGGGCGCAGCGGCAGAACCCGGCGGCGGTCACGACCCCGCAGGTCGAGCCCATGAACGCCCGCAGCCGCTCCCGGGCCCGCTCCAGCCGCTTCCGATACGCGGCAGCCGAGATGTCCAGCACCCAGGCCGCCTCGGTGGAGGTGAGCTCGAAGACGTCGCCGAGCACGTAGGCGACCCGCTCGGACCGCTCCAGGCATTGCAACACGGCCTGGGTGCACGACAGCCGCACCTCGTGCCCCAGCAGCTCGGCGTCGGGACCGCCGTAGTCCTCGGCCGCCAGGCCCTCGGCCAGGTTGGCGCCGAACTCGTCCAGGCTGAGCTCCCGCGCCTCCTGCGGCGTCTTGCGGCGCAGGTTGAGCAGGTAGTTCACGCCGATCCGGTACGCCCAGGTCAGCAGCTTGGCCTCGCCCCGGAACGACGACAGCCGGGTGATCACCTGGATGAGGATCTCCTGGGTGGCGTCCTCGGCGTCGTCGGGCCGCCACACCATGCGCAGCGCCAACCGGTACAGGGGATCGCGCAGCTCCCGCACGATCTCCCCCAACGCGTCCTGATCCCCGTCGACGGCACGGGCGACGACGTCACTCACTGCGGCACCTCGCTAGCCCTCGGTGTCCGCATTCACGGACGCACTGCGTTGAATGATTCGCTCGTAAGCTCGCTCATGCCCACAGCCAAGTGGCGATCGCCCGGCCGATGGTCTCGGGCTGGTCCTCGGGCGCGTGGTGGCCGGCCGGTCCGAGCGACACCACCGTCGTCGCGGCGAAGGTCTCCTTGGCCCAGGTCGCCGTCTCCGCCGAGCCCATGCCGATCCCGTCCTCGACCGTCATCACGAGCTTCGACACCTCCGGGGTCTCGGCCATCCACCGCCCGTAGGCGACGACGCGATCATGCACGTCGGCCGGCTCGCCGTCGAACGGGATCTCCCGGGGCCAGGCCAGCAGCGGCCGCCGGGACCGCTCGTCCGGGTAGGGCCGCCGGTATTCGTCGTGGTCGGCCGCAGCGAGCCCCGACGCCACCCCGAACGGCAGGTTGAACTCGATGAACTGGTTGTCCCGCAACACCATCTGCTCCCCCTCGGCCGACCGCATGCGCCGGAACAGGTCCTGCCCCAGCGGCGGCATCTCGGCCCAGCTCAGCGGCCGCAGGAACGTCTCCACCAGCGCCAGGCCCCGCACCCGGTCCGGGTGCCGGCGGGCCCAGTCCATGCCCAGCGCCCCGCCCCAGTCCTGGCCGACGATCACCATGTCGTCCAGACCCAGCGCGTCGAACCACGCGTCCAGGTAGCGCACGTGGTCCACGAACCGGTAGCCGATGTCCGGCTTGCCCGAGTCGCCCATGCCGATCAGGTCCGGCGCCAGGCACCGGGCCCGGTCGGACAGCACCGGAATGACGTTGCGCCAGAGATACGACGACGTCGGGTTCCCGTGCAGGAGCACGATCGTCGTGTCCCCCGCGCCGGCCTCCCGGTACGCCATGAACGAGTCCTCGACCTCGATGGTCTTCATCACGCTGTCCTCCCTGGTCGAACTGCCTTCACCTGGTTGGACACGTCGCCCGACCGGGTTGTGACATCGGGGCCGCCTTGACACCGTGACTCCTGCGGAGCAGGCTGGAAACTATGGAAACCGAAATAGTTTCCGACGTTTCCGAGCGGACCGAGGCGATCCTCGCGGCGGCGCGGCGGATGTTCCTGGGGCCCGGCCGGGTGAGCATGGACGACCTGGCCCGCGACCTGGGGATGAGCAAGAAGACGATCTACCGGCACTTCCCGGACAAGCAGGGCCTGATGACGGCCGTGCTGGACCGGCAGTTCGGCGTGATCGAGCGGCTCATCGCCGACGCGGCCCGCGAGGCGGAAGGCCGGCCGTTCGGGGAGCGGTTGCGGACGTTCCTGGTCGCCGCGTGCGACGGACTGTCCGACATCGGGGCGGCCCAGCTGGCCACCGGCCGCGGGGACGCGGTGCTGCGCCGGCACGTGGAGCACCGCATCGACGCCGTGGTCTACCAACCGCTGGAGGAACTGTTCCGAGAGGGACAACGGCAGGGAGTGCTGACGGCCCCGCCGGAGCTGCTGGGTGAGATCACCCGCGGCGCGGTGGAGCGGCTGCTGAACTCGCGGCTGCCGAGCCAACTCAACCGCACGGCCGCCGATCTGTTCCGCACGACGGTGGACACCGTGCTGTACGGGGCGATCCGGGAGGACCACCCGTAGTCGAGGGAGAACAGGATGACTGGGGAGAAAGTCGCGTTGATCACCGGTGCCAGCAGCGGCATCGGGGCGGCCACCGCCCGGCTGCTGGCCGAGCGCGGAATGCGGGTGGTGGTCAACTACCTGCACAGCAAGGACGCCGCCGAAGAAGTGGTGGCGGACATAGAAAAGGCCGGCGGCCAGGCGATGGCCGTGCAGGCCGATGTGCGTGAGGCCGACGCGGTCCGGGCGATGATCGACAGCGTCGACGCGGCCTGGGGCGGCGTGGATGTGCTGGTGCACAACGCGCTCACGCCGTACGCGATCAAGCCGTTCCGGGACATGACCTGGACGGAGCTGGGTGGCAAGCTGGACGACGAGCTCAAGGCGGCCTTCGTGGTCACCAAGGCGGTCCTGCCGCACATGACCGGTCACGGCGGCCGGATCATCTATCTGGGCACCGGCCTGAGCCGACGCCCCCGCGAGGGCATGATCGCGCTCGGCACGGCCAAGGCGGCGCTGACGCAGTTCGCCCGATACCTGGCCCAGGAGCTCGGTCCGCAGGGCATCACGGTCAACGTCGTCGAGCCCGGCCCGGTGGCGGAGACCAGGATCTCCAGCGTCATCGACGAGGAGCAGAACCACCGGCTGGTGGCGGCCACTCCCCTCGGCCGCCTGGCCCGGCCGGCCGACGTGGCCCGCGCCGTCGCCTTCTACGCCGGCGAGGACAGCGCCTTCATGACCGGCACCACGGCCGCGGTCAACGGCGGAACGGCGATGTACTGATGGACACCGTCGATCTCGCCTACGTCGGCCGGGGCATGCACGAGGAACTGGTCGCCCACATCGCGGACCAGGAAGGCTTCTACGAGGCGGAAGACGTGCGCGTCGCGCTGCACGACGGCGTCGCCTGGAGCGAGGACCGCCTGCGCCGTGGCGCCACCATCGGCCTCGGCCGGGCGCTGCTTTCGCGCCTGACCAACGGAATCCCGTGGGTGGCGCTCACCGTCAACACCCACAGCCCGCTGTTCTGGTTCCTGGCCCGCCCCGGCCTGGAGACGCTGAAAGACCTGGCCGGCCGACGACTTGCCGTGCACGCGCCGCACACCGCCCCCGGCGTGTTCGCCCGGATCGTGCTGCGCCAGGCCGGCCTCGACCCCGACCGTGACGTCGACTCCGTCGTCCGCGCGCCCGGCGACTACGGCCTCGACCTCCGTCATCTCGCCGACGGCACGATCGACGCCGCCTACGTCGGCAGCACCATGAACCCCGAAGCCGTTGCCGCCGAACATGGTTGGCGAGTGCTGGCCTGGGTCGGCGACTACTTCCGGATCCCCACCGTCGGCGTCGCCGTCGACCCGACCCACCTCAGCCCCGACGACCCTGGCGTGCAGGCCGTCGTCCGCGCCCAGCGCCGGGCCCTCCACGTGCTGCACAACGACCCCGACACCACGGTCAAGCACCTGGAGACGTTCCTCGGCCGGCACACGCGCGAGGAGATCCGGGCCTACTACGACAAGTTCGTGGCCCCGCACTACACCACCGACGGCCAGGTCGACGAAGTTGTCGCCGCGCGGGCGATTAATGTCGTGGCGGCCGAGCTCGGCGTCCCAGACACGTTGTCAGCAGCCGACTTCTACCGGAAGGACCTCCCGTGAAGATCGCAGTCATCGGCACCGGACTCATCGGCAACCAGGTGGTCGCGGACCTCGTCACCGCCGGTCACGAGGCGACCGGTCACTCCCGCTCCACCGGCGTCGACCTTCTCACCGGCCAAGGACTGGACGACGCCGTGCGCGACGCCGACGTCGTGGTGGACGTGACCAACTCGCCGACCTTCGACGACGCCTCCCTCGACTTCTTCCGCACGTCGGTGACGAACCTGTTGGCAGCGGCGGAGAAGGCCGGCGTCGGGCACATCGTCACGCTGTCCATCGTCGGCGTCGACCGGGTGCCGGAGATGGCCTACTACCGGGCCAAGACCCTCCAGGAGGACTTGGTCAAGGCCGGCTCGATCCCGTACTCGATCGTGCGGGCCACGCAGTTCATGGAGTTCGTCGAACCGACGATGTCGTGGACCACCGACGGCGATGTGGTGCGGCTGCCGGCGACCCCCATCCAGCCCATCACCTCGGCCGAGGTCGCCGCCGCGGTGGCCGACGCCGCCGCGAACGCGCCTCTCAACGGCACGCGCAACATCGCCGGCCCCGACGTCTTCACGCTCGACGAGCTCGGCCGCATCACGGTGGAGGGCACCGACCGCCAGGTCGTCACCGACGACACGGCCGGCCTGTTCGCCGTCATCAACGGCGACGCGCTGCTCGCCCCGGCCGACGCCCAACTGACCAGCACCCACTACCGCGACTGGGTGCGGTCGAAGTGACCATGGACGTCTACGAAGCGGTCAAAACCCGCCACGCGGTAAGGAAGTTCGTCGACCAGCCCATAGAGCCGGAGGCGCTCAGGCGGGTGCTGTCCGCCGCGGTCTGGGCGCCGTCCGGCTCGAACCTCCAGCCGTGGCACGCGTTCGTCGTCACCGGAGCACCGTTGGCGGAGCTGAAGAAGCGCATCGCGGAACGCATCGCCGCGGGTGAGGCGTGGGACGAGCCGCAGTACACGATGTACCCGGACGGCCTGAAGTCCCCGTACCAGGAACGTCGCGCCGATTTCGGCCGGCAGCGCTACGGCTCGCTCGGCATCTCCCGCGCCGACGTCGAGGCCTGGCAACGGGCCGCGACCGACAACTGGGCCGCATTCGGCGCCCCGGCAGCGCTGTTCTGCTATATCGACCGTGAGATGGGGCGGCCGCAGTGGTCGGACGCCGGCATGTTCCTCCAGACGGTCATGCTCCTGCTCCGCGCCGAGGGCCTGCACAGCTGCGCGCAGATGGCGTGGGCCAAGTTCCACCGGTCCGTCGCGGAGGTCGTGTCGCCGCCGGACGACCTGATTCTGTTCTGCGGCATGTCGATCGGCTACGAGGACACCACCGTGGACCTCGGCCGGGTCGGCCGGGCGCCGCTCAACGAAACAGTGACGTTCGTCGACGGCTAGCTCATGCGGAGAAGGACCGGCGGTAGTCGGTGGGGGTGACGCCGATGACGCGCTGGAAGTGGTGGCGCAGCAGGGCGGGCGTGCCGAAGCCGGCCATCCGGGAGATCTCCTCGACGCCGTAGGAGCTCTGCTCCAGCAGCGAACGGGCGTGCAGCACGCGCTGGGTGGTCAGCCAGCGGTGCGGGGTGGTGCCGGTCTCGGCGACGAAGCGGCGGGCGAAGGTGCGCTCGGACATGGCGGCACGGGAGGCGAGCTCGGCGACCGAGTGCTCCTCGGTCAGGGTTTCCAGCATCCACAGCAGGACGGGCTGAAGGCTGTCGGCGGTGCACTCGGGCACCGGCATCTCGACGAACTGCCGCTGGCCGCCCTCCCGCTGCGGGGCGACGACCATGCGCCGCGCGATCAGGGCGGCGACGCGGGAGCCGAGTTCGCGGCGGACGATGTGGAGGCAGGCGTCGATGCCGGCGGCGGTGCCGGCGCTGGTGACGAGATTGCCGTCGTCGACGTAGAGCACGTCGGCGTCGACGCGGGCCTTGGCGAACCGGCGCCGGAACTCGTCGGCGTAGCGCCAGTGCACGGTGCAGGCGCGCTCGTCCAGCAACCCGGCGGCGCCGAGCACGAAGCCGCCGCTGCACACGGACAGCACGGTCGCTCCCCTGGCCACCGCTTCACGCAGCGCGTCCAGCACGGCCGGCGGGTAGTCGACCCGAACCGTGCACGCCGGCACGGCGACCAGGTCGGCGGACACCAGGTCGGCCAGCGGGCGGTCCGGCGTCAGCTGGATGCCGACGCTGGTCCGCACGGGCTCGCCGGGCCGCTCGGCGCACACCCGGAAGTCGAAGGGCGGCACACCGTCGTCGGTCCGGTCGATGCCGAACACCTCACACACCACGCCGAACTCGAACGGGGCGACCCCGTCCACGACCAGCGCGGCAACCGATCTCAGCACGCCACCAGCGTACATGGCAGGATTTTGCGCACCAGCGTCTCTCCTGCCACTGTTGGCAGGATTTACCCCAGAGCACACTTGGTGCCATGACGACGAACCACTTCACCCAGCGCCTGCGCAACGCCTTCCGCCGCGGCCCCGCGATGCCGCACCCCCGCCTCTACGGCAGCAGCGACATCGAGGACCGCGACCTCGTCCGGGTCCTGGCGGAGCTGCGGGTCACTCCCCAGCGGCCAGCAACTCGCGAACGAGAGGGATGACCTTCGTGCCGTAGAGCTCCAGGTTCCGCCGGGCGTCCTCGTGCGGGATGGTCCCGTTCGAGTACTTCAGGTCGAACCGCTGCACGCCCAGCGTCTTCACGGTCCGGGCGATCTTGCGGGCCACCGTCTCCGGCGAGCCGATGTACTGCGAGCCGTTGGCGATCTCGCCGTCGTACTGGGCCCGGGTCATGGGCGGCCAGCCGCGCTCGCGCCCGATCCGGTCGTGCATCTTCCTGGTGTGCGGCCACACGAGGTCGGCCGCCTCCTGGTCGCTGTCGGCGACGAAGCCGGGCGAGTGCACGGCCACCGGCAGCCGGTCCAGGCCGACCTGGTCCAGCGCCCGGTAGTACAGGTCCACGTACGGCTCGAATCGCGCCGGGTCGCCGCCGATGATGGCCAGCGTCAGCGGCATGCCGTAGCTGGCCGCGCGCACCACCGACTCCGGGCTGCCGCCCACGCCCACCCACGTCTTGATACGGCCGCCCTCCGTCTTGGGGAAGACGTTGGCGTTGGTCAGGGGCGGCCGGACCGTGCCCTCCCAGGTGACGGGCTGCTCGGTCAGCAGGTGGGCCATCAGGTCGATCTTCTCGCTGAACAGCACCTCGTAGTCGCCGAGGTCGAAGCCGAACAGCGGGAACGACTCGGTGAACGAGCCGCGGCCGAGGGTGATCTCGGCCCGCCCGTTGGACACCGCGTCGAGCGTGGCGAAGCGCTCGAACACGCGGACCGGGTCGTCTGAGCTCAGCACAGTCACCGCGGTGCCGAGCTTGATGCGTGAGGTGCGGCCGGCGATCGCGGCCAGCACCACCTCGGGCGCGGAGACGGCGAAGTCGTCCCGGTGGTGCTCGCCGACGCCGAAGTAGTCGATGCCGACCTGGTCGGCCAGCACCGCCTCGTCGACGACGTCGCGCAGCACCTGTGCGTACGACTTGCGGTTGCCCTCGGCGTCCACGGTGACGTCGCCGAAGGTGTCGACCCCGAACTCCACGGGCCCGAACTCCACTGGTGCGGTCATGCCCTTCCCTTCTCCCGAACTCTCGTCCATCAAGCAGTTGAACGTTGAACCATCATCATCGCATTCCCGTCTTTTTCACTCGTTACTGAAGTCACAGTGCTTCAGAACATAGATCAAAGCGCCTCCGACCAGCGGCGCACGCCCCTACGATCGCCAACCATGCACATCACGCGGCCGGCCGCGCTGCTCGTGGTCGCGGCTCTGGCCGCCGGCTGCGCCCAGAGCAAGGTGCCGACCGACGCCAAGGTGACGCTGACCGGCAAGGTCGCCCGCCAGGACGGCTCGCCGGCCGGCAACCTGCGGCTGGCCCTGACCCGCATCCCGGACGTCGGCGAGCTGGCCTTCCAGGGCATCCCGGTCGCCGCCACACTGGGCACCGCGTGCCTGGCCGACGACCCGCCGCCGCTGTGCAAGCTGTTGCAGCGCACGGAGACCGACGCCGGCGGCACGTACACCGTCCACATGAGCGGGTCGGACGTGCGGGGAACCTTCAACACCGCGACCAACTTCGACCTGACGGCCCAGCTCCCCCGCACCGGCTCCGATGTGGACGGTCCGAGCGTGCGGGCCTCCTTCGAGATCCAGCGGCCGGATCTGACCGTGTCGCCGCTGCGGTTCTGGGAGCCCGATCACGTCACGGCCAGGGGCGACGCGAAAAACGTCGTGCTCGACTGGACGCCTTTCAAGAATATGAACGAATACACCGCGCATTTCGCGGTCAACGGCCAGGAAATCTGGTCGGGCCCGGCCGAACCGGCGGTCACAATGGACGCTCGCGACTTCGAGGACGCGAACGGCGTGCTGCACATCTCGGCCGCCGCGAGCGCGCCCGGCCCGGACACCACCTTCCAACTCCGGTACACGAGCCAGGGCATCGGTTTCCGCGGCACCGCCGGCGCGCCGGAATCCCGCGGCAAGCCCTGTGTGGCCGAAGGACGGCCGGCCCCGTGCGCCCTCACCGACGGCTCCTTCGACCATCCGCTGGCCGACCCGTCCTGTGCCGGCGCACAGTGCGCCGCCAACGGCTGGGTGTACGTCGACCTGGGCAAACCCGAGCCGGTCGGCACGGTCTTCGTCCGCGCGAATCCGGCTGGGGCGCTCACGGTGGACACCAGCGACGACGCCGTGAGCTGGACGACCAGGGCCGCCGCCGAAGGCTCGGACCGCTTCGTGAAAATCGGCTTGCCGTCAACGGTCACGGCCCGCTATGTGCGGGTGCGGGCCGCGGCGGGGTCCCGGCTGACCGGCCTGACCCAAGTGTCGGTCTGGCCCTGACTTCGTTCGGCCGCCGATCCATCCCACCATTTGTTCTCGACTACTTCCGTCGACCCCGGGTGCGTATTGTTTGCCGAACTGCACTGAGGGGACATGAGTGACTGCGACCAGCCGCCCGATCGTCGGACGGGAACGCGAACTGACGCTGCTCAACGCGCCGGGTCCGGCCCGCCTGATCGAGATCGTCGGCGATCCGGGCATCGGCAAGACCAGCCTGCTCGGCGAGTTCGCCCGCGCCCGTGGCGGCGCGTTCGCCGGCCGGGCCACCGAGTTCGAGCAGCACGTGCCGTTCGCGATGTTCCTGGACGCGCTGGCCGACCGGGTCGCCCGCCTCGACGACGAGGAGCGCAAGCTGATCGGTGAGCCGGCGGTGGAGCTGCTCGCCTCGGTCTTCCACGGCGCCGACCCCAGCCAGGCCGATCTGCACGGCGTCGGCCGGCACCGGCTCTACCGGGCCGTTCGCACGCTGCTGGAGGTCGTCACGCCCGAGACGGGTGGCCTCCTGCTGCTCGACGACGTGCACTGGGCCGACGAGGGATCCGTTGGCCTGCTTGAGTTCCTGGTCCGTCACCCACCGGCCGGCCGGTTCCAGCTCGGCGTCAGCTACCGGCCGCGGCAGGCCTCGGAGCGGCTGTTCGCCGCGCTGTCGCACGCCGCCGGCGCGGAGCGGCTGCGCCTGGAGCTGAAACCGTTGACGCTGCAACAAGTCTGCCAGCTGCTGCCGGGTGTGGACGCGGCGCGGGCCCGGCAGCTGCACGACTCCAGCGGCGGCAACCCGTTCTATCTGGACGCGCTGACCCGTGTCGCGGCCGACGGCGATCCGGAGGTGGTGCTGTCGGCCGAATTCGCCGCGCTGACACCGAGAATGCTGCTGGTGGCCCAGTCGGCGGCGCTGGCTGGCGACCCGTTCGACCCGGAGTTGGTGGCCGAGGTCGCGGAGCTGCCCGAGGCCGACACCCTGGCCGATCTGGACGAGCTGGTGGCCCGGGACCTGATCCGCGCCGAGAACAGCGCCCGCCGATTCCGCTACCGGCATCCGCTGGTGCGCAGCGCCGCGTACCGGACGGGCCGCGCGGCCTGGCGGCTGGACGCGCACGCGCGGGCCGCCGCGGGGCTGGAACGCCGTGGCGCGCCGGCAACTTCACGTGCCCACCACGTCGAGCGGGCCGCCCGAGCCGGTGACGACAAGGCCATCGCCGTGCTGGTGGAGGCGGCCGAGTCCGTGCTGGCCAGCATTCCCGCGCTGGCCGTCGACTGGCTGCGCACGGCCATCGACCTGCTCCCCCGCACGCCCGATCACCGGACCCGGCTGTGCGGCCTGATGTTGTTACGGGCCAGGGCATTGCTCGTGATCGGGCGGCTGCAGGAATGCCGTGGCATTCTTCAGGAGGTCCTGAATCTGCTGCCCGAGGAGCCGTGCGACCAGCGCAGCGCCGCGGTCTCCATGTGCGCCACGGTCGAGCGCCTCCTCGGCCGTTACGACGAGGCGCAGGCGTTGCTGGTCGGTGAGCTCACCCGGCGGCCGGACCGGCACGACCGGCCGGCGCTGGGCATGCGCATCGACATCGCCGCCGGCCTGTTGCAGTGCGCGAAGTTCGAGGACGCCCGCGCCTGGGTCATGCAGGCCATGGATTCGCCGGCCCGGCACCAGATGCGGCCGCTGACCATGACCATCGGCCTGAGCATCCTGGCCACCGCCGACGCCTACACCGGCCGCTTCGAGTCGGCGGTCGGTCACGTGCGCCGGGCCGCCGCGATGCTGGACGGCCTGTCCGACGGCGAACTGTCCGAACGCCTCTACCTGACACTGGAGCTGGCCTGGGCCGAGCTGGTGCTGGAGCGCTACTACGACGCGCAGCGCCACGTCCGCCGCTGCGCCGCGCTGGCCGAGCGCACTGGCCACAGCCACCTCCAGCCGGACATCCAGCTGACGTTCACCCACGTCTACGCCTGGCTCGGGGATCTGACGCAGGCCGCCGAGCACGCCGAGGCGACGCTGGAGACCGCGCTGCTGACCGGGCGGACCGAGCTGCTGGAGTTCATCCACGTCCGGCAGTCGGAGATCGCGCTCTGGCGGGGCGATCTCAAGTCCGCCCTCCAGTACGCGGAACAGGCCGTGGACAAGACGCAGCCCGGCGCCTACTGGTGGTCCGGCGAGGGCACGGCCGCGCTGGCGGCGGCCCGGCTGGCCAACGGCGATCCGCAGGGCTGCCTCCAGGAGTTGCTGCGCGGCGGCGATCCGACGGAGGTCGGCTACGCCCCCTCCCTGCGACGGCTGTGGTTCGACGAGCTCGTCCGCGCCGAGATCGCGCTCGGCCACATCGAGTCGGCGCTGGACTGGGCGCGCAAGGCCGAGGAGTCGGTGGCCGGCGGCGACCTGCCGGGCCGCACCGGCCAGGCCATGCTGGCCTCGGCCCGCGCCCACATCGCCGCCAAGGACCCGACGACCGGGGCCGAACGCGCCGCGAAAGCCGCCGACAATTTTGCGCAGGTGCACCTTCCTGTCTTCGAAGGGCAGGCCCGGCACCTGCTGGGCGCCGCGCTGGCCGACCTCGGCAAGCGCGAGGAGGCGCAGCAGCAGCTCGGCCGGGCCAAGGAGCTGTTCGCCAACTGCGGGGCCGCCGGCATGCACGCCGCCGTCGTGCAGCAGCAGCGGCTGCTCGGGGCCAGGTCAACTCGGGTCCGCAAGGACGGCGGGCCGCTGACCCAGCGCGAGCTGGAGATCGCCGAGCTGGTCGCGCACGGCTACACCAACCGGCAGATCGCCACCCAGCTGTTCATGAGCCCCAAGACCGTCGAGGCCCACCTGTCCCGCATCTTCACCAAGCTGGGTGTGGCCTCGCGCACAGCGGTTGCCAGCCATCTCGCGCGTCACGCCAGGGAAATGTAGGGAGTCTCCCGATGCTCCGGTGATCCCCTCGATGGCAGCGTTGACGCGGGGGGAACCACTGGGGGACCACGAGGGGATGAACACCAGGGTGGACAACACCTACAAGCCCGCGGCCGCGTTCGGCCGCATCCTGCGCGCCTACCGGCGTGAAGGCGGCTTCACGCAGCAGCAGCTGGCCGATCGCGCCACGCTGAGCGTGCGGGCGGTTCGGGATCTGGAGCTGGGCAACGCCAGACAGCCGCGCGTCGTCACGGTCCGGCTACTCGCCGACAGCCTCGCGCTCAAGGGCCACCGGCGATCGACGTTCGAGGCGGCCGCCGGCCGTGCCGTCGAACACCTTGTGCCCGAACAGCGCCCGCCCGCGCCGCTGCACGGACTGGTCGGCCGCCGCACAGAGGTGCGCGCGCTGGCCTCGCTGCTGGTCGCCGGCGACCAGCGGCTGGTCACCGTCACCGGCGTCGGGGGCGTGGGCAAGTCCCGCCTAGCCGCCGAGGTCGCCACCACGCTGCACGCGGAGCACGGCTGGCCGGTCCTGTGGCCCGACCGCCCGGACAGCGAGCTGGCCGTGGTGGCCGCCGCCCAGCCGACCCTGCTGGTGCTGGACGGCGAGTGGCGGGATCGGCCGGTCATGCACCTGTTGCATCGGTTTCCGGCGCTGCGGGTGCTGGTCACGTCCCGGGCCCCGACCGGCGTCGACGGCGAGCGGGTCTTCCCGCTCGGGCCGTTGGCCGTGCCGGGGCCCGGTGACGTCGATGTCGAACGGGTGGAGTCGGTGCGGCTGCTGCTCCAGCACATCCGGCTGCTGCAACCGGCCTTCCGGGCGACGCCGGCGGTGACCGAGGTGTGCCGGCTGCTGGACGGCCTGCCGGGGGCGTTGGAGCAGGCGGCCCGCCGGTTCCTGCTGTTGCCGCCGGGACGGCTGATCGTGCTGCTGGCCCGGGATCCGCAGATCCTGGCGCCGATCCGGGAGAGCATCGACCGCCTCCGGCCGTCCGAGCGCTTCCTGCTGGGGCGGCTGGCCGACCGGGACGTCAGCTGGCCGGTGGACGAGTCCGGCCCGATCACCGCCGAGCTCGTGCACACCCTGCTCTCGCACGGCCTGCTGCACCTGGACGGGCACGGGGGCGAGCCGCGCTTCCGCGTGCTCACCCCCGTCCGCCTGGTGTTGTCAGGCAACCGGGTTCTCGCGCGGGATCATCAGGGCTGACACCACCGCGGGCACCGCGCCGACCAGCACCATGACCACCGGCCATGTGGTGAACGAGAGCAGGCCGGAGATCAGCAGCGGCGTCACGAACGCGCCGCCGAAGACCATGGTGTTCTCCAGGCCGAGCGCGGTGCCCGAGCGTTCCGCGCCGGCCATGGTGGCGATCTCGGCGTAGTGCACGCCGTGCCAGCCGCAGGCCAGGACGCCGGCCACCACCACCATGCCGGCGATCACCCAGACCGGGGCCGAGGCGTAGAAGGCGATGCCGACGAAGGCGGCCGCGATCAGCCAGCTGTAGGTCTTGACGATCGAGCGGCGGTAGCGGCCGCCGTGCTTGTCGGTCCAGCGGCCGCCCCACACCCGGGACACGCCGCCGCCGACCTGCACCAGCACCAGCAGCACGGCGATGGCGCCGATGGACAGGTGCTCCTCGGACAGCAGGAACACCGAGCCGAAGGTCAGCACCGTGAACTGGGGCAGGTCGAGCAGGAACGCGGTGATGGCGAAGCGCCAGATGTCCCAGCGGCGCAGCGGGCTCTCGATCGCGGTGGCGGCGACGCCGCCCGCGGCCTTGGTCTTGGCCAGCGGCGGCTCGTCCAGCCACAGGATCACCGCGACGGTGGCCAGCAGCGCGAACACGGTGAGGAAGCCGAACACCAGCCGGAACCCGCCGGCCAGGGCCAGCGGCGGCAGGATGGCCGCGCCGATCGCGCCGCCGGCCGGCACCGCGGCCACCCGCAGGCTGATGGCGAATCCCCGCTTGCTGACCGGGAACCAGCCCATCACCGCGCGGCCGGACGCGCCGTTGACCGAGCCGCCCATCGCGCCGGACAGGAACAGCACGATGGCCAGCGCCACGTAGGAGGGAGTCGCGTCGGCCGTCGGCACCAGGAAGGCCGTGACCAGGCCCAGCGTGACCGTGGTGCCGGTCAGGCCGGTGATCAGGACCTTCCGCTCGCCGATGCGGTCGGACAGGATGCCCCAGAACACGTCGGTGATGAAGATGCCGCAGGTGATCGCGGCCAGCACCACGCCGAGCTGGCCGACGGACAGGTGGTAGGCCGCCTGGAGGATGGAGCCGGAGGTCGGCACGCCCTGGAAGGCGGCGCTGAACGCGGCCTGGGCGATGATGCCGATACCCAGCACGCCCCACTTGTAGCGGGCGGTGTGCACCTTCCCGGACCGCCCGGTGCGCGACGAGACGGGTTCGACCTGGGGGGCAGGCGCGGCTGTCAGCACGTCCTGCGTCTGCTCGAGCATGGCTGTTTCTCCTGGTCGTACGGGCCGTGGAGGCCGCGCCCGGGTCTGTAATGGGTTTAAGCCATTACAGACTGACAGGCGCGGCCTCCCTGGGCAAGTCCGTGTTTGCTGCCGCGCGGAGCTGGTCAGGCGTTGGTCAGTTCGGCCGCGTCGGCCTGCTCGACGACGATGGGCGTGGTGCCCTTCTCGCGGATGACGATCACGACGCAGCCGTCCGGGCTGGACACCTGGTGCACGCTCTCCGGCAACTCGACGATCAGCGTGCCGGGCGGGTAGACGTCCCCGTTGTCGTTGTGCAGCTCGCCCTCCAGCACGATCAGCAGCTCGAAGCCGTTGTGCTCGTGCAGGTCGCCGTGGGCGCCGGGGCCGAAGCGGGCCACGTAGGCCTCGGCGCCGTCGGGGCCGGTCTGCTCGCCGGTGTACAGCCACTCCACGTCGACCGAGGCGCGACCCGGCTGCACGTAGGGGATCCAGGTGAACTGGCCGTTGGTCAGTCCGGCGCCGAGAATGTCCTTGTAGATCTTCACGTCGCGCATGACGGTAACTCTCTCCTTGGTGTGGAAGGGAACTCTCAGGACATGCCGGGAGCGGCGGGCGCCGACTCCGCGGTCTGGAAGACGTCCTCGAACAGGTGCTCGTGCTCGTTGCGGCCGATCCGCCGCTGCTCGGCCGTGCGCAGCTCGACGCGGCGGATCTTGCCGGAGGTGGTCTTGGGCAGCGGCCCGAACTCCAGCCGGCGGATCCACTGGTGCGGCGCGAGGTTCTCCCGGATGTGGGTCAGGATCGACCGCGCCGCAACGGCATCCGGCTCGACACCGGCCGTGAGCGTGACGAAGGCCTTGGGCACCACCAGACCCACCGGGTCGGGCGTCGGCACGACCGCCGCCTCCACCACGGCCTCGTGCTCCAGCAGCACGCTCTCCAGCTCGAACGGGGAGATGCGGTGGTCGTACGATTTGAACACGTCGTCGGCCCGCCCGACATACGTGATGTAGCCGTCGCCATCACGGATTCCGATGTCGCCCGTGTGGTAGTAGCCGCCGGCGAAGGTGGCCGCGTTGCGCTCCGGGTTGCCGAGGTAGCCGGGCATCACGCCGACCGGCCGGTCGGCCAGGTCGATGCAGATCTCGCCCTCGTCGGCCCGCTCCCCCGTCTTCGGGTCGATCAGCACGATGTCGTAGCCGGGCAACGGTTTGCCCATGGAGCCGGGCTTGAGCGGCAGCGAGCGGGTGTTGCCGATCTGCGCGGTGGTCTCGGTCTGCCCGAAGCCGTCCCGCACGGTCACGTGCCAGGTCTCCCGGACGTAGTCGATCACCTCGGGATTGAGCGGCTCGCCGACGCTGCCGGCCTCGCGCAGCCGCACCGGCCACTGCCTCAGGTCCTGCTGGATCAGCATCCGCCACACCGTCGGGGGCGCGCAGAACGACGTGACCTCGTGCTCCACCAAGGCATCCAGCAGATGCGTCTTGGAGCCGGCCGGCGCGTTCACGGTCAGCAGCGTCGCGCCGGCGTTGAACGGCACGAAGAAGCTGCTCCACGCGTGCTTGGCCCAGCCCGGCGCGGAGACGTTGAGGTGCACGTCCCCGGGCTGCAACCCGTTCCAGTACATGCCGGACAGGTGGCCGACCGGGTAGCTGGCGTGGGTGTGCTGGGCGATCTTCGGCTTGGACGTGGTGCCGGACGTGAAGTACATGAACAGCAGGTCGTCGGCGTTGGTCGGGCCGTCGGGGACGAACTCGGCCGGCTGCTCGTCAGCGTCCTCATAGGACAGCCAGCCCTCGGCCCGGCCGACGCAGAAGCGGGTCAGTTCCGCTGGGGCGTCGGCAAAGGCCTGCACGTTGGTGGTGAGGATGTGATCGACGCCACCGCGGTCGAGCCGGTCGGCCAGGTCCGCGCCGGTGACGGTGGTGTAGGTCGGCAGCACGACGGCACCGAGCTTGATGCCGGCCAGCACCGACTCCCACACCTCGACCCGGTTGTCCAGCATCAGCAACAGGTGGTCGCCGCGCCGAACCCCGTTGGCGCGTAACCAGTTCGCCACCTGGCTGGAGCGCCGGGACAGCTCCTCGTAGGTCACCGCCACGGTTGTGTCGCCGTCGACGACGCGTAAGGCGTCGGACCTGTTGCCTCTGGCCATTTCGTCGAACCAGTCCAGCGCCCAGTTGAACTGCTCGAACCGCGGCCAGCGGAACTCGGCGCAGGCCCGGTCGTGATCGTCACGGAGGTCGAGCAGGAGGTCCCGCGCCGCCTTGAACCGCTCGTAGTTCGTTGTCACGTCAAGCTCCCGGTCAGATGGTGGAGTAGGCGGGGACCCGCAGCGCGGCCAGCACGTCGGCGGCGATGGCGTCGGCGTCGGTGTGGAAGCCGGTCAGCGGGCCGGGGCGGCCGTTGCCGATCTGGGTGAACCAGCGGTGGTTCTCGGTCGGGATGCCCAGCGCGTAGAGGTCCGGGTCCGGCTGGCCGTCGCCGTCGATCACGTGGAACGGGGCCCGGCTGACGGCGAGGCCGCCGCTGGCGAACCACTCGCCGGTCACCGGGTCGGCGTTGACGTGCTCGGAGATCAGCCCGTCGGCCAGCAGCCGGCCGGTCAGCGGCGAGGCGTCGGCGTGCAGGTCCGGCCGCGGGATCCGGGCGTCGATCAGCGTCGGAACGGTCCGGCCCGAGCCGCGGACGTGCGGCGAGGACAGTGAGAAGCCCTGCTCCTCGCAGCTGACCTGCAACGCCGGACCGACCACCACCAGCACGCCGGCCTCGATCAGGGCGCACGTCTGCTCGACCCGGAACGCGGGCGGCCCGGCCGACAGCATGGTGTTGACGGGGTTGAACGCGCCCAGGAAGTCGTCCCGGTGCGACTCGCCGCGCAGGCCGCCGAACTCGACCGCCGCCCGCACCGAGCCGCGCAGGTCCCGCAGGATGTCCAGGGCGGACTTGAGCGGCCCGTCGAGGTTGCCCTGCAAGGCCTCGGCGACGTCCAGCCGCAGCACGTCCAGCACCACCCGGTGGAAGTCGGCCGGGCTGTCGAACTCCACGCCGGCGAACGGCCGGGCCATCCGGTCCATGTCGATGCGCTTGGCGTCGGAGATGCCGAACTCGGCCAGCATTCTGTCGACCAGCGCCGGGTCGTCGGCCACGGCGAGGTGTCGCTCGGCGAACTGGTCGGCCACCGCCTGGTCCTGGCGGCGACGCACCAGGGTCCGGTAGTACGTGTGCTCGACTTCCTTCTGCAACAAGGGAAGCACGTCACGACGAAAGTCCAGCTGCGCCGTGCCGTGCTCGGCCTGCGCCCGTCGCCGCGCGGCCTGCAATGCCGCGTCGGTGGCGAAGCGGGCCTTGTAGCGGTAGGTCGGCGCCTTCTGGTTGCGGCCGCGAGCCAGCATCGGCAGGCCGCTGCGGGAGCCGGCGATGATGCGCGGCTCCTTGCCGCTGGGCCGGTAGCGCAGCACGCCGTTGTCGTCGGTGGTGAACACGCCGCCGCGGCCGGCGGTCAGCGCCGCCACCACGTCGAAGAAGGTCAGGCCCAGGCCGATGATGCCGACCTCGCTGCCCGGCGCGATGGCGTCCAGCGGCATCTCCGCCGCCGAGTCGCCCATCACGTACCGGAGCGCGGGGTTGGCGTCGGCGTGCGCGAGGAACTGCCGGTTGGTGTCGTCCGGGACGTTGCGCGGGTGCCCGGTCGTGAGGATCACCTTGTCCACGGCCAGTTCGAAGCGCCCGTTGTACGCGGTGAGCACCGTCTGGCCGTCCACTCTCTCGACGCGGTCCATCCGCGCCGACACCGGTAGCACGTGCACGTTGGCCGGCGCGTTGGCCACGACAGCGCGGTAGGCGGCGGTCAGGTACTCGCCGTAGACCGGGCGCGGCGCGTAGTCGCTCTGTCCCAGCGCCGACCAGCGCGGATCCGGGTGCGCGGCCAGCCACTCGTACAGCGACGGCCCCGCCCCGGCGCGGTGCGGACCGCCGTCCGGGCCGCCGGAGTAGATGCTGACCTCACCGGCCGCCGTGTTCATGGCGAACCAGTGCGGCTGGCTGGTGCGCCAGATGCGGCCCGCGCCCTGCTCGCCCGGCTCGAACGTCCAGATCCGGACCGTGGCGTCGACGGGCGTCTCGGTCAGCCGGGCCAGCAGCCGTTCGAGCACGGAAAGGCCGCGGGGACCCATCCCGACGATCGCCACGTCCATGTCGACGTGGCCGTCCGACGTGTATTCAGACACACTAATGCCCTTCTCCCCAAGTAGGACGTGATTCGGGCGCGTTTCAGCCGGCATTGTGCACGCGGTATGTGAATACCGTTGCCGCGCCATTGACGCCCGGCCCCTCACAGTACGACCGTGATCGGCCGCCACCAACGGACGAAGCCCTTTTCCGTAGGTTGACGACACGATCAGCCATCGCCATATGCGCGTTCCGGTCAGTCGTGACCGTTACCGGCGACGGATTGCATCGGTGTCGGACAAACTCGTTTCCGTTGTGTTCTCGACACCGACACTAGCGATTCGCCAGCGCCGGGAGAAGTGGTCGGAGCGGGCGTTCGTCGATAACGCCATCAGCGGCCGCTATGAGGCCTAGCTCACAAGGCGGAGGTCTTCCCGGGAGGTGCGGGACATCAGCGTGACCAGTGCGTCCAGTTCGCGGCTTCCTTCGTGTTTGCCGGTCCAGACGGCATACAGGCGCGCCGGCACGGCCGCCCGCCACGGGAGGATCACGGCCTCGCCGGCGGCGACCAGGTCGGCGACGGCGATCCTGGGCAGCAGGGCGGCACCGAGGCCCGCCGCGACCGCCTTCTTCACGCCTTCGACCGTGCCGAACTGGAGGGCCGCCTCGGCCGCGCCGCCGATCTCCGCAGCCAGGATCCGGGCGTACAGGCAGTCCGGCTGGGCGATGACGAACCGGCATCCGGCCAGGTCGGCGGCGGTGATCAGGGTGTGCCGGCCCAGGGGGTGGTCCGGGGCCGCGACCAGCACGACCTCGTCGTCACCGAGGTCCTTGCGGTGGAAGTCGCCGGCCGGCTCGTCCACCGCCGAGAGCAGGCAGACGTCGACCTCGTCGCGCTCCAGCGCACTCAGGGCCCGGCCGTCGCGGAAGATCCGCAGCGACAGCCGGACGTCCGGGTACCGGTGATGAAACGCCTCCACCAGGGCGGGGAGTCGATAGGTGGTGACCGACTCGCCGGCGCCAACAATGAGGGTGCCCCCGAGCGCCCCATTGTTGTGCAATGCGCCGCGGGCCTCGTCGGCCAATGTCAGCAAACGCTGCGCGTACGGCAGGAATCGCTCACCGAACGCCGTGAGCCGCACGCCGTCGCGTCTGCGCTCGAACAGCGCCACTCTGAGCGCCGATTCCAGGCTTTTCACCTGCGACGTCACCGCCGACTGCGAATAGCCCAACTCCGCCGCCGCCCTGGTGATACTCCGGGTGCGGCACACGGTCGTGAACGTGTTCAGTTGTCTGTGGTCCACAGATTTCCCCCAGCGAAATCCGGCAGGTTCCGACCCCGTCAGCCTAGGACAGGGTCGAGCCGGTCACGGGGGCAGATGACCGGCACTTTCCGCCGGCGGAAGTTCCTCCCTTGGTCGATACGAGTGTCGATTCCGCCGCTTCAGGCCGACACGTGCCGATCCCGGTGCGCCGCGACGCGGGCCCGGTTGCCGCACTTGTCGGACGAGCACCACCGGCGCCGGCCGCCTCGCGACGTGTCCAGAAAGACCGTGCCGCAATGGTTCCCGTCGCACTGGTGCAGCCGGGCGGCCTCCGGCGCGGCCAGCAGGTCGATGGCGTCGCGGGCCACCACGGTCAGCACCTGCCGGGGCGTCGGCAGCGCGGTGTTCGACACCAGGCCCTGCTCCCCCACCCGCAACTGCGGCACCGGCGCCGGCCCACGGGCCCAGGCGTTCACCAGCGCCACATCCGCGTTCCGCTGCTCGACATCGGCCACGTCCCCGGTCGCTGCGGAGGTCACCAGCCGGTAGATCGCCTCGCGCACGTCCAGGTAGTGCTCGACATCCCCGTCCGCCGGGCGCTCCCCCGTCTCGGCCCCGATCGCCGCCAGCCACTCGGCCACGCGTGCGCCGTCCAACAGGTCGTCGTTGGGCGCCCCGCTCAGCCGGCCGTGCACCGTCGCCACCAGTTCCAGGCACAGCCTTCCGGTCGCCAACCGCCGCCGCGACTCCGCCATTCCCGCCTCCCAGTAATGCCCTAATGCCATTAGAGCACACGACCCGCCCGCCCGCGCCACCCCGGGCCGGCCGACCCACGCTCACCGACGCCGACTGATCGGATCTCTCGATGCCCGAAGGCCCGTTACAAAGCTTTACGGCCCCGATACATCGGATCTATAGTCGCCGACGGCATCCGTGCCGCCCGGTTGCCCCGACCAAGGGAGACCCGATGGCACTCGCCCACATCCTGGCGGCCACGCTCGCCTCGCTCACGGTTCTGGTGGCCAGCCCGGCGCCGCCGACGCCGGTGACGGTGGAGATCGCGAAGACGTCCAGCGGCAGCGTCGAGCGAGGCTTCGCCGGCTTCAGCTACGAGAAGGACCGCGTCGGCGCGGGCCTGTTCGACGCCAAGGACGCCGACCTGGTGAAGCTGTTCCGCCGGCTGGGGCCGAGCGTGCTGCGGCTGGGCGGGAACCTGGGCGACCAGGTGAACTGGAACCCCGCAGGCGCCGGCGGCTCGGACAAGGAGGTGGCGCCGGCGGACGTCGCCAGGCTGGCCGGGTTCGTCAAGGCCACCGGCTGGCAGGTGATCTACGGGATCAACCTGAAGACCAACACGCCGGCCAACGCCGCCGACGAGGCCGAGTTCGCGGCGCATGCCTTGGGCGCCAACGTGATCGCGTTCGAGATCGGCAACGAGCCGAACGTCTACACGACCGAGGCGGCCTACGAGGCGTCGTTCGAGGCCTACACGGCGGCGATCCAGGCCAAGGTCCCCAACGCGGTGTTCGACGGCCCGGGTCAGGCCGACTCGACGGCGTGGGCGAGCACCTTTGCCGCGCATGAGAAGGACAAGGGCCTGCGGCTGCTGTCCACGCACCTCTACATCGGCAACAACACCACGGCCTCCATCCCGGCGCTGCTGGCGTCCAACACGAGCGGCCGACTGCCCAACAACGAGGCGGCGATGCAGAACGTGGCCGTCGCCAACGGCCTGCCGGGGTGGCGCATCACCGAGTCCAACTCGTACTTCCACGGCGGCGCGAAGGGAGTCAGCGACGTGCAGGCGGCGGCGCTGTGGTCGCTGGACTACATGCACGGCATCGCCGCCAACCACGGCGACGGCGTGAACTTCCACGGCGGCACCTCCTCGCAGTTCCCGCTGACGTACTCGCCGATCGTGTTCGACGGCCTGACCCCGACCGGCGTGCAGGGCGTCTACTACGGACAGCTGCTGTGGAAGTTGGCCGGCACCGGCAGCCTGCACGCGGCGACCGTCACCGGCGCGCCGAACGTGACGGCCTGGGGCATCGGCCGCAACGTCGTCGTCAACAACACGGGCACCACGGCCATCCACGTGACGGTCAAGCTGTCCACGACCGCCCACAAAGCGGCGGAGTACCTGCTCACGGCCCCGAGCCTCGACTCGGCGGCCATCTCCCTGGCCGGCGCGACCGTGGGCAAGGGCGGTCAGTTCGCGCCGAGGCCCAAGCACGTGACCGTGCGCGGTGGGACGGTCACGGTCGACCTCCCGGCCGGCAGCGCCGCGCTGGTGGCCACAAGCTGACATCAGGCGGGGGCTGGTTTTTCGCCAGCCCCCAGTCATATTTGTGCGAACTGCGAGTTCCCCTAAAGGCTCGTGGGGGAGACTGCACGCCGGGCGCGCGAGCGCCCGGCAGTGCCAACGACCACCGGCCGAAGAGGACGCCATGCGCGCGAGGAACCGCGACAACCCCGGTTGTCCAGCGCGACACGCCGCCGTGGCCGGGCGGCCGGCCGGCGCCCCTGTGACTGGCGTCATCTTTTGTGGGGTCTCTACAACTTCCGGTGCCGTGCACCGTCACTTGCAGCATTTCGCCACTGGCGGATACACGAGAGTGTTCAGGGTGGGAGTGGGGTCCGTCGGCCCCGCACGTGTCTAGTAGGAGGCTCGGTCGGTGTTCAGTCGTGTCGCCATCGTCAACCGCGGAGAGGCCGCGATGCGGCTGATCCACGCCGTCCGGGATCTCTCCGCGGAGACCGGGACGCGCATCGAGACCGTCGCGTTCTACACCGACGCCGACCGCAACGCCACGTTCGTGCGCGAGGCCGACCTCGGCTACGACCTGGGCCCGGCCTCGGCCCGCCCGTACCTCGACTACGCCAAGCTGGAGCAGGCGCTGGTCGAGAGCGGCGCGGACGCGGCGTGGGTGGGCTGGGGCTTCGTCGCCGAGGACCCGAACTTCGCCGAGGTGTGCGAGAAGGTCGGGGTCACCTTCGTCGGCCCGAGCCCGGACGCGATGCGCCAGCTCGGCGACAAGATCGGCGCCAAGCTCATGGCCGAGGAGGTCGGCGTCCCGGTCGCGCCGTGGAGCCGCGGCGAGGTCGCCACCCTGGAGGGCGCGCTGAGCGCCGCCGAGAACATCGGCTACCCGCTGATGCTCAAGGCCACCGCCGGCGGCGGCGGGCGCGGCATCCGCAAGGTCGCCTCGGCCGACGAGCTGGCCGACGCCTACGAGCGCACCAGCCAGGAGGCGCTGCGCGCCTTCGGCTCCGGCGTCGTGTTCCTGGAGCGCCTGGTCACCGGCGCGCGCCACGTCGAAGTCCAGGTCATCTCCGACGGCGAGACGGCGTGGGCGCTGGGCGTTCGCGACTGCTCGGTGCAGCGACGCAACCAGAAGATCATCGAGGAGTCGGCCTCGCCGGTCCTCGCCCCGGAGCAGACCGCCGAGGTGAAGCGCTCGGCCGAGCGGCTGGCCGTGAAGGTCGGCTACCGCGGCGCGTGCACCGTGGAGTTCCTGTACCACCCGGGCGAGAAGCTGTTCGCCTTCCTGGAGGTCAACACCCGCCTCCAGGTCGAGCACCCGATCACCGAGATCACCACCGGCACCGACCTGGTGCGCCTGCAGCTGCACGTGGCGGCCGGCGGCAAGCTGACCGGCCCGCAGCCGGCCGAGCTGGGTCACGCCGTGGAGGCCCGGCTCAACGCCGAGGACCCCGACCGCGACTTCGCGCCGTCCCCGGGCCGCATCGCCCGGCTGGACCTGCCGGCCGGCCCGGGCATCCGGGTCGACACCGGCGTCAGCGAGGGCGACACCATCCCGGCCGACTTCGACTCGATGATCGCCAAGATCATCGCCTACGGCCGCGACCGCGACGAGGCGCTGGGCCGGCTGCGCCGGGCCATGTCCGAGACCCGGGTCATCATCGAGGGCGGCGCCACCAACAAGAGCTTCGTGCTGGACCTGCTCGACCAGCCCGAGGTCATCGACGCCAGCGCCGACACCGGCTGGATCGACCGCGTCCGCGCCGAGGGCCGCCTGGTCTCGCACCGCCACTCCTCCGTCGCTCTGGCCGCCGCCGCCATCGAGGCGTACGAGGAAGAGGAGCGGGTCGAGCGCCAGCGCCTGCTGTCCACCGCGTTCGGCGGCCGTCCCCAGGTGCAGCACGAGAGCGGCCGCCCACTGGACCTCAAGCTGCGTGGTGTCGGCTACCGCGTGCGCGTGGCCCGCGTCGGCGCGACCCGGTTCCGCGTGGCCATCGAGGCCGGCGAGGACGTCCGCACCGCCGACGTCGTGCTGGACCGCTTCGACCACCACAGCGGCCAGATCCGGGTCAACGGCTCCCGCCACTCCCTGCTGACCGGCACCCACGGCCCGATCCACATGGTCGAGGTCGACGGCGTGGCCCACCGCGTCAGCCGCGACGAGGGCGGCGTGGTCCGCTCCCCCGCGCCGGCGCTGGTCGTCTCCACCCCGGTCGAGGTCGGCGACGAGGTCGAGGCCGGCGCGCCGATCATCGTGCTGGAGAGCATGAAGATGGAGACGGTGCTGCGGGCGCCGTTCAAGGCCCGCCTCAAGGAGCGCCCGGTGTCGGTGGGCAGCCAGGTGCCGACCGGCGCCCCGCTGCTGCGGCTGGAGCCCATCGCCGACGACGAAGCCGAGCAGGCCACCGAGGTCCAGGCGGTCGAGCTGGACCTGCCCGCGGCCGCCATGACCGTGCCGGCGCTGGACCGCCTCGCCCGTGGCCAGGAGGACCTCCGCAACCTGCTGCTGGGCTTCGACGTCGACCCGCTCGACGAGCGCCGCGTGCTGGCCGACTACATGGCCGCGCGCACCGAGGCCACCGAAGACGGCCACCGCCCGCTGGCCGACGAGCTGGCGCTGCTGGACGTCTTCGCCGACCTGGCCGAGCTGACCCGCAACCGCCCCACCGGCGAAGCTGACGGTCACTCCTACAGCGCCCGCGAGTACTTCCACACCTATCTCCAGAGCCTGGACGTGGAGCGCGCTGGCCTGCCGGAAGCGTTCCAGGCCAAGCTGTCCAAGGTGCTGGCCCACTACGGCGTCACCGAGCTGGACCGCACGCCGGAGCTGGAGACGGCGGTCTTCCGCATCTTCCTGGCCCAGCAGCGCGCCTCCTCCGACGCAGGCGTCGTCACGACGCTGCTGCGCTCGTGGCTGCGGGAGCTGCCGCCGGACGAGGCGCTGCGTGAGCCCACCGGCCTGGCCCTGGAGCGGCTCGTCGCCGCCACCCAGGTCCGCTTCCCGGCGGTCTCCGACCTGGCCCGCGGCGTCGTGTTCGCGTGGTTCGGCCAGCCGCTGCTGCGCCGCAACCGGGCCCGCGTGTACGCCGCCGTGCGCAACCACCTGCGGCACCTCGACGCCCACCCGGACTCGCCGGACCGCGCCGAGCGCGTGGCCGAGATGGTCGCCAGCACCGAGCCGCTGGTCCGGCTGCTCGGGCAGCGCCTGATCCGCGCCGATCTCGACAACGCCACCATGCTCGAAGTGCTGATCCGCCGCTACTACGGCAACAAGGGCACCACCGACGTGCGCCGCAGCGAGGTCGCCGGCTGCACGTTCGTGGTCGCTTCCCGTGCCGGGGCGCGGATCGCGTCGGCCGCGGTCAGCTTCGACGCCCTCGGCGGGGCGCTGCGGGGCCTGGCCGAGCTGGCCGCCGGCGACGAGGCCGTCGACGCCGACATCTACCTGGCGTGGGAGAAGCAGCCCGAGGACCACGACGCCATGGCCGCGGAGCTGCTGGAGGTCATCAGCGCCCACCCGCTGCCCACGCAGGTCCGCCGGGTCACCGCGACCGTGGCCGGCCGCGGCGGCGCCGTGATGCACCACCACTTCACGTTCCGGCCGTCCACCGCGGGCCTGACCGAGGAGCGGCTGATCCGCGGCCTGCACCCGTACATCGCGCAGCGCATGCAGCTGGAGCGGCTGCGCAAGTTCGAGCTGACCCGCCTGCCGTCCTCCGACGAGGAGGTGTACCTGTTCCAGGCCGTCGCCCGGGAGAACCCGGCCGACGACCGGCTGGTCGCCTTCGCGCAGGTGCGGGACCTCACCGAGCTGCGTGAGCACGACGGCCGCCTGGTCGCCCTGCCCACCGCCGAGGACGCGGTCGCCACCTGCCTCGACTCGATCCGCCGCGCGCAGTCCCGCCGCCCGTCGAAGAACCGGTTCACCACCAACCGGATCGTCATCTACGTGTGGCCGGCCAGCGAGATGACCCGGGCCGAGCTGGAGATGATCGCCGGGCGCGTGCTGCCGACCACGGCCGGCGCGGGCCTGGAGGAGATCCTGCTCATCGCCCGGCGGCGCGACCGGGAGACCGGCGCGCTGACCAAGATCGCGGTGCGGATCGCCTTCGACGCCACCGGCGGCACCACGCTGGACGTCGTCGAGCCGCCCGTCGACGTGGTCGAGCCGCTGGACGACTACCGCCTGAAGGTGATGCGGGCCAGCAGCCGCAACACCGTCTACCCGTACGAGCTGACCGGCCTGCTGGGCGAGTTCACCGAGCACGACCTCAACGCCGACAACGCGTTGGTCCCGGTGGACCGGCCCAAGGGCCAGAACAAGGCGGCCATGGTCGCCGGTGTGGTGAGCACGCCGACCGAGCGCTACCCCGAGGGCGTCAAGCGCGTGGTGCTGCTCGGCGACCCCACCAAGTCGCTGGGCGCGCTGTCCGAGCCGGAGTGCCGCCGCGTGATCGCCGCGCTGGACCTGGCCGAGCAGATGCGGGTGCCGGTGGAGTGGTTCGCGCTGTCCTCGGGCGCGCGGATCTCGATGGACTCCGGCACCGAGAACATGGACTGGGTGGCGGCCGCGCTCAAGCGGATCGTCGAGTTCACCCAGGACGGCGGCGAGATCAACATCGTGGTCACCGGCATCAACGTCGGCGCGCAGCCGTACTGGAACGCCGAGGCGACGATGCTCATGCACACCAAGGGCATTCTCGTCATGACGCCGGACTCGGCGATGGTGCTGACCGGCAAGCAGGCGCTGGACTTCTCCGGCGGCGTGTCGGCCGAGGACAACTTCGGCATCGGCGGCTACGACCGGGTCATGGGCCCCAACGGGCAGGCGCAGTACTGGGCCCCGAGCCTGAGCGGCGCCCGTGACGTGCTGATGGCCCACTACGAGCACACCTACGTCGCGCCGGGCGAGGCCACCCCGCGTGCGGCCGGCAGCACCGACCCGGTGGACCGGGACATCTCGTCGTTCCCGCACACCTTCGGCACCGACTTCGCCACCGTCGGCGAGATCTTCTCGGCGGCGGCCAACCCAGACCGCAAGAAGCCGTTCGACATCCGCACGGTGATGCGGGCCGTGGCCGACCAGGACCACGCCGTGCTGGAGCGCTGGGCCGGCATGGCCGACGCCGACACCGCCGTGGTGCAGGACGTGCACCTGGGCGGGCAGCCGGTGTGTCTGCTCGGGATCGAGTCGAAGTCCGTGCAGCGGCGCGGTTTCCCTCCCACCGACGGCCCCGACACCTACACCGCCGGCACGCTGTTCCCGCAGTCGTCGCGCAAGGCGGCCCGGGCCATCAACTCGGCCAGCGGGAACCGGCCGCTGGTGGTGCTGGCCAACCTGTCCGGCTTCGACGGCTCCCCGGAGTCGATGCGCAAGCTCCAGCTGGAGTACGGCGCCGAGATCGGCCGCGCGATCGTCAACTTCCAGGGCCCGATCGTGTTCAGCGTGATCTCCCGCTACCACGGCGGCGCGTTCGTGGTGTTCTCCAAGGCGTTGAACCCCAACATGACCGTGCTGGCCGTGGAGGGCTCCTTCGCCTCGGTCATCGGCGGCGCGCCGGCCGCGGCCGTGGTGTTCACCGCTGACGTCAACCGTCGCACCTCCACCGACACCCGGGTGGCCGACCTGGAGGCCCGCGTCGCCGAGACCTCCGGCGCCGAGCGGGCCGAGCTCAGCGCCAAGCTGGCCGAGGTCCGGTCGTCGGTGCGGACCGAGAAGCTGGGCGAGGTCGCCACCGAGTTCGACCGGGTGCACAGCGTGCACCGGGCCGTCGAGGTCGGCTCCGTCGACGCCGTCGTGAGCGCCGCCGAGCTGCGGCCGCGCATCATCGAGGCCATCCGCAAGGGCTAGAGTCCGTTTCGGTCGAAAGGCCCGGGAGGCTCCGCCTCCCGGGCCTTTCCCGTCCGACCGTCCGTGCCCTTTCCGTTGCCTCCCGACACCGGTCAGCTAGCGCCACTTTTCCTTGCCCGTTACCGTCCTTGGCATGCTTCCGTCCACCGTGGACATGACCGGTGCCGAGCTCTCGGCCGAGCTGTCCGCCCTCGGTCCCGCCCTGCCGCCTCTGCTCCGCCCCGAGTTCGAGAACGAGCTCTCGGTCGTCCGCCGCGAGGCCGCCCGCTCCGGCGACCTCACCAGCACCCGCGTCCTGCTGGCGAAGTGGCGCGGCGTCGCCGCCGCCGAGCAGAAGGACCCCGGCATCTCCCACCGGGTGTTGGCCGAGGCCGCCCAGCTCCTGAACCGCGAGTCCTAGAGCGGCTTCACCCTGCCGCTGTCTCCCCGCCGCGTTCCCCTAGGCCGACTTCATCCGTACCGCCGGTCCCTCACCATCGCCAGCGCGCCCAGCACTTCCGCCCTTTCCGCCAATTCCCCACACATCACCCGTACCGCCCCCGCGGCGTGTGGGGCGCTGTGCCGGGCGATGGACTCCCGCACCGCCGCCGCCACGATCTCCCCCGCGCCGCCGAGCGAACCGTCCACAATGATCGCCGCCGGGTTGAGCAGCGTGCAGAAGTCGGCCAGTGCGCGGCCAAGGGTCAGGCCCAGGTCGTCCAGGATGCGCCGTGGCCCCGGTTCGCCGGCCTCGGCCAGCGCCAGCACATCCTGGAACGTGATGTCCCGCTGGTAGGCCGGTCTCACCGCGTCGACCAGCGCCTGGCCCAGCAGCCCTCGCAGGCACCCTCGACCGCCGCAGTAGCAGAGCGGGCCTTGCGGGTTGACCTGCACATGAGCCAGCTCGCCGGCGAAACCGTTGGCACCACGGTGAATCCGCCCGCCCAGCACGATGCCCATGCCGATGGTGTTCGGCGTGACCTTCACGTACACCACGCTGTCCAGTCCTCGCCCCGCCCCCGCAGTCGCCTCGCCCAGGGCCGCGAGGTTGGCGTCGTTCTCCGCGATCACGTGGATACCGAGGCGTTCTTTGAGCGCCGGCACCGGATCCGTGGCCAGCCAGCCCGCGTGCGCCCACATCGGCGACTCCTCCGGCTTCGCCGCCCACGCCGACGGCCCCGGCGCCGGAATCCCCACGCCGGGTTGGAACGGCGCCGGCACCGCCAGCACCACGCCGAGCGTGTATCCGGCCTCCCTGCCCGCTTCCCGGTGCAGCCCGGTCAGTTCCGCCTCGACGTCGGCCACCAGTTCCGCCTGGTCCATGTCCACGGGCACTTCGTCGGACCGCGCCGCCAGCGTGCCGCCCGCGAAGTCCGCCAGCGTCGACCACAGGTGATGCCCGCTCCACCTGAGCACCGCGAACGCCCGATCCGGCCCGGTCAGCCGCACCACCGTCCCCGGCCGCCCCACACCGCCAGCGCTTTTGCGCGGTACCGCGATCGCCCCGCCCGCCTCCACCGGCCGCGCGATGCTCCCGGTTCCGCCGGCGCTCTGCTCCGCTTCCGTCACCACGCCGCGTGCGAGCAGGTCGCCGACCAGGCCCGAGACGGTCGCCTTGGACAGACCGAGCTCGCGGGCAAGCTGAGCCCGGGTCAGGCCGACCGAACGCCCGAGCAAGTCCAACAGCCGTTCCTCCGCATCCATTCGTTCAGCATAAACTATTGGAACCGGCTGATAGCCTCACTTTAGTTCAAAGCGAGGGGGAACTCGTGGGTCTACCGACGTTGTCGCGAATGTTCGGCGCATTGGCCAGGTCGGAGTTCCGGTGGTGGTTCGGCAGCCAGGTGCTGTCGGCGTCGGGCACGACCACTCAGGCGGTGGCGGTGACATGGCTGGTGCTGCGGCTGGATTCCAACGCGCTGTTCCTGGCGTTGGTCACGGTGTGCACGATGGCCCCGCTGATCCCGCTCGGCCCCTGGGCGGGCACGCTGGTCGACCACGTGGACCGCCGGCGGCTGCTGATGGCGACGCAGTCCCTGCTGGCCACGTTCTCCCTGCTGCTGGGCGTCCTGGTCGCGACGGACGCGGTCCAGCTGTGGATGGTGTTCGCGATCTCCCTGGCCACCGGGACGGTCAGCGCGGTGGACAGCCCGGCGCGGCAGGTGTTCGTCCGCGACCTGGTCGGCGGCGAGGGCGTGGCCAGCGCGGTGAGCCTGAACGAGGTCGTGGTCAACGCGTCGCGGGTGCTCGGGCCCTCGCTCGGCGGGGTGCTGCTGACCACTGCGGACATCACGTGGTGCTTCGTCGTCAACTCGCTGTCGTACGTGGGTTCGTTGATCGTGCTGGTACGCACGAAGACCCGCTCGGAGCGCATCGACCGCCCGGCACGGGAACCCGGGCGGATCTGGGCCGGACTCAGGTACGTCAGGGGGCAGCCGGCGATCCTGGCCTGCATCGTGCTGGCCGCCGCCGCCGGCATGTTGTTCAACATGGGCGTCGCCCTGCCGCTGCTGGCCACCGAGGTGTGGCAGCTCGGCGGCGCGGGCTTCGGGACGCTGATGGCCGCCTTCGGCATCGGGGCGCTGCCCGGGGCCGCCCTGGCCGCGGCGACACCGTGGCCGACCGGACGCCGGGTCCGGATCCTCGCCGTCGCGACCGGGATGGCGGCGCTGCTGATCGGTTACGCCCCGAACCCGGCCATCGCCTACGCCGGCATGGCCGCCGCCGGCTTCGCCTCCATCTGGTTCATCGCCGTGGCCAACACGCTCGTCCAACTGGAGACCGACCCGGCGATGCGAGGCCGGGTCATGAGCGTGTGGACGATGGCTCTGCCCGGGATGTTGCCAATTACGAGCCTGCTCGCCGCCGGTGTCACGGAGTGGCTCGGACCGCGCGCCGGCTTCGCGGCATCCGGCGTAGCCGTCCTGCTCACGGTGGCCGCCGGGTGGCGCTCCCTCGGCCGGCACCGCCGCCGCGAGGCATCCTCAACCTTGACGGCATAAGGGCCCTTTACGAACAGATGACTTCCGCCGCCGCAGCAGGCACGCCCTCCCCGCGACACTCAGGACACCCAGGCAGCCGTCATGTTCTGGACGGCGGAGCCGTCGAGGTCGGAGAGCTTGGTGGCGCTGAAGGTCCGGGCGTGATCCGAGGTCTGGACGCGGAAGGGGGGCTTGTCGGCGGTGAGGGTGGAGACGATGGAAGCGGCGGCGTCGTCGGAGGACTGGGCGGCGGCGAAGGCGCCGCCGATGTGGTCGAGGACGTTGCGGAGCTGGGGGGCGTACGGGCCGAAGGACTCCAGCTGCGCGGGGTCGAAGGCGACGTTGGTGACGAACTCGCTGGCGACTGCGCCGGGCTCGACGACGGTGACGCGGACGCCGTGGGCGCCGACGGTGGGGGCGAGGGACTCCATGTAGCCCTCGACGGCGAACTTGGCGGCGCAGTAGGACTCGCTGAAGGGCTGCCCGACGACACCGCCGACGCTGGTGACGGTGAGCAGGCGCCCGGCGGAGGCACGCAGGTGGGGCAGGGCGGGCTTGGTCACGTTGAGCACGCCGAAGAAGTTGACCTCGAACACGGTGCGGACGTCGTCGATGGTCTCCTGCTCCAACGTGCCGAGGTGGCCGACGCCGGCATTGTTGATCACGGCGTCGAGACGGCCGTGGTCGCGGACGATGCCCTCGACACAAGCCTCGGCGGCCTCGGCGTCGACGACGTCCAAGGGACGGATGTCGATCAGGTCGCCGACGCCGGCCGAGGAGGCGGCGGCGCGCAGGGCCTCGGCCTTGCCTGTGTCGCGCATGGTGGCGACGACCCGCCAGCCGGCCTTGGCGGCGGCGATCGCGGTGGTCAGCCCGATGCCGGAGGATGTGCCGGTGATGAGAACGGTGTCGGTCATGTCGCCCTACTCTCGCTAGTTATCTACCATAACCATTATGCTTCATAACGACCTGGAGGGAGACGTGGCCCTGGACACAACCGCCGAAGTGGTCGGCCTCATCGCCGCCATCACCCGCCGCTACACGGTGGAAGCCCAGGCCGCGGCCGCCCGGCACGGGCTGACCCCGATGCAGGCCAAGGCCCTGCTGGCGGCCCGCACGCCGGTGCCGATGCGCCGCATCGCCGAGGTCCTGCACGCCGAGCCGTCCAACGTCACGCCGATCGTGGACAAGCTGGCCGAGTCCGGGCTGCTGGAGCGCCGCCCCAACCCCGAGGACCGCCGCGGCAGGCTCGTGGCGGCCACGGACGAGGGCGTGGCGGTCATCGCCGACCTCGACGACAACATGCCGTTCGCCCGCGATCCCCTGGCCACCCTGCCCGCCGACCAGCGGCGGGAGCTGCGCGACCTGCTCAAGCGCGTGCTCGACGACTAGGGCCCAGGGACCCTGGGGCCCCCGGGACCAGGGTGTTACACGGGTGCGAGGGCCCGCGCCGGGGGCGCAGCCTTGGGCCAGCGGTCATCACGGGATGGCCCCGAAACAGGGAGTCCGACCATGGACATGAAGCTCGAGGTCGTGGTTCTGCCCGTCTCCGACGTCGACCGGGCCAAGGCCTTCTACACCCGGCTGGGCTGGCGCGAGGACGCCGACTTCCCCGGCAAGGACGGCTTCCGCGTGATCCAGCTGACGCCGCCCGGGTCGAAGGCCTCGGTGATCTTCGGGGCCAAGATCAGCGGCGCGCGGCCGGGCTCGGCCCAGGGCCTGCACCTGATCGTGGACGACATCGAGAAGGCCCACGCCGAGCTGACCGGACGGGGCGTCGAGGTCAGCGAGGTGTTCCACGACGCCGACGGCGTCTTCCACCACGCCAACGGGGAGAAGGACGTCGCCGGCCCGGACCCGGAGCGCCGCAGCTACTCCTCGTTCGCCCGCTTCAGCGACCCCGACGGCAACGAGTGGGTCCTGCAGGAGATCACCAGCCGCCTGCCCGGACGGGAGTGACGATGAGCGCGACGTACGAGAACTCGACGGAGCTGGCCGAGGCGCTGCGGCGGGCCGCCGCGGCGCACGGCGAGCACGAGAAGCAACTCGGTCATGAGGACGCCGACTGGCCGTCGTGGTATGCCCAGTACATGGTTCAGGAGCAGCAGAAGTGAACGCCGGCAACCGATTCGACGCGATCGTCCTCGGGGGCGGTGCGCCCGGAGAGCACTGCGCGGCCGCCATCGCCGAGGGCGGCCTGCGGGTCGCCATCGTGGAGCGGGAGCTGCTCGGCGGCGAATGCTCGTACTGGGCCTGCATCCCGTCCAAGACACTGCTGCGTCCCGGCGAGGCCGTCGCCGGGACGCGGCATGTGCCGGGCGCACGCGAGGCGGTGACCGGCCCCGTCGACGCGGCCGCCGTGTTGGCGTGGCGGGACTTCATGGTCTCCTCCTACGACGATGCCGGCCAGCAGAAGTGGGCCGAGGGCGCCGGCATCGAGGTGTTGCGCGGCACGGGCCGGCTGGCCGGCCCGCACACGGTGGCGGTCGGCGACCGCACGTTCACGGCCGAACATATCGTCATCGCCACCGGCTCGGACCCCGTGATCCCGCCCGTTCCCGGGCTTCGTGAACTGCACGGAGTCTGGACCAACCGCGAGGCCACGGGAGCCAAGGAGATCCCGCGCCGTCTGCTGGTGCTGGGCGGTGGCCCGACCGGCGTGGAGCTGGCCCAGGCGTTCCACCGCCTGGGTTCCCAGGTGACGTTGGTCGACGGGGCCGACCGGGTGCTCCCCCGCGAGCCCAAGGCGCTGGGCGAGGCCCTGGCCGAGGCGTTGATCGCCGACGGTGTGGAGCTGGTGCTGGGCCAGCACGCCAGCGGGGCCCGCATGGAGGGCGACGAGTACGTGCTGGACCTGCCCGACGACACCCAGCTCCGCGCGGACAAGCTGCTGGTCGCCACCGGCCGCAAGCCGCGGGTCGCGGGCATCGGCCTGGAAACCGTTGGCGTGGAAGCGAATCCGCACGGCATCCCGGTCGACGACCGGATGTCGGCCGGCGACGGGCTGTGGGCCATCGGCGACGTCACCGGGCAGTGGAACCTCACGCACGTCGGCGAGTACCACGGGCGGATCGTGGCCTCGAACATCCACGGCCGCCCGCGGACGATCAACTACGACGCCGTGCCGCGCGTGGTGTTCACCGACCCGCAGGCCGCCGCCGTCGGCGCCGCCGAGGGGACGTTCACGTCGACCATCCAGCTCTCGGGTGTGCCACGAACCTCCACCTACACGCGGGCCTACGACACGACTCCCGGGTTCCTCACGCTGATCTCCGACGGTTCGGTGCTCACCGGCGCCTACGCCCTCGGCCCGGAGGCCGGGGAATGGCTCCAGCAGGCCACCGTGGCCATCCGGGCCAAGGTGCCGCTGGAGGCCATGCTCGACGTGATCCAGCCCTTCCCGACGTTCTCGGAGGTGTTCCTGCACGCGCTGCGCGACCTCGATCGGCAGCTGCGGGCCTGAGATTCACCGGTCCGGGTGACATGGTGTGTGGTACTCACATTCCATGCCTGGACTCACGGCGTTGCTGATCGGATCGTTGATCGTGGGCGGCCCGCACGGGTCGTTCGCGCCGGAGTACGTGGCGCTGGGCGACTCCTACGCGGCCGGGGTGGGCACCTCCGGCTCCACCGGCCAGTGTGGACGGAGCCCGGAGGCCTACCCCAGCCTGTACGCGGCGCGGCAGCACCTGGTCAATGCCCACCTCGCGGCGTGCGGCGGGGCCGGCACCGCCGACGTCGTCAACGACCAGCTCGGTGATCTGACCCCGGCCACGTCGCTGGTGAGCATCACCGTCGGCGGCACCGACGTCGGGTTCTCGGACGTGATGACGACGTGCGTGCTCAGCGGCGACGAGGCCTGCGTCGCCAAGGTGCGGCAGGCCGAGGAGGTCACCGACGGGCCGCTCGGCGACAGCCTGTCGTCGACGTTCCAGGCAATTCACACCAAGGCCCCCAATGCCCGGCTGGTGGTGTTGGGATACCCGCACGTCGTAGAGGACAACGGCCCGTGTTCGCTGAGCACGGACAAGCGACGGGCGTTGAACGAGGGCGCCGATCGGCTCGCGGACGTGATGCGGGACCGGGCCGTGAAAGCCGGGGCCGTTTTTGTCGACGCGCGGCCGGCCTTTGCCGGGCACGGCTATTGCGGCCGCGAGGCGTGGATCAACGGCGTGCTGTTCCCGGACGTCTCGGGGTCGTTCCACCCCAACGCGGCCGGGCAGCGCGACGGGTATCTACCGCTATTGGCCGGCTGACGCGCGGGCGGTGCGCCTGGCCCGCGGCAGGGTCTCGGCGGTCGGCACGAGCGTGATCAGCAACACCGCGGCGGCAGTTCGTCGGCGAACAGCTCCGGATGCAACTGGGGCGGATCCCCGCCGGGAATCCGCCCCCGAGACGTGCGGTTCCGCCTCAGCACTCCTTCCAGGCGAACTGGTAGACGGTGCTGACGCTGGCGTGCGAGGTGTCCATCTCGATGAAGCTGCCGGCACTGCGGTCCGAGGTGCCCACTCCGGCGCGCAACTCGGCGTTGATGTTCAGATTCCGGTCGACGCCACAGGGGGCGTAGACGAGGGCGGCCACATCGGTGGCGTCCTTGGTCTGCCACTGGCCGTCGAACGGGCCGGTCAGCGTGTGCGGAACCCGGGCCGTCGCGGCGGTGCCGGTGAAGTAGTAGTTGGCCTGTTCCAGCGCCGTCGCGCCGGCGGCGAGATGGGCGAATCCGGAGTAGTCGGCCTCCGCGATCGCATAGGTGAAGCCCTGCGGAACGTGGACGAGCACGTTGATCTGGCAATTCTTGCGTTGGTCGATCGCCGAGGCGCCGCCACCCGTGCGGGCGACGAAGTTGTTGTAGGTGACGGTGAACGACGTGTTGTCGGACGAGACCACGGCGGCGGCGTCCGCGGTGCCGGCCGGGCAACCGGAACCGTTGATGGTCTTGATATCGAGCGTGATCTTTCCGGGCGGCGGCGACGAAGTCTGCGAATCGGTCACGGGTGTGAACAACGACAGGACGAGGCCGGCGATGGCCAACGCACCACGCATAATTCCCTCCGAAATGCGCGACAATTCGGTCGCACTGCGGAGATGAGGCTATATCATTGCCGGAGAATCCGAGCCGACTGAACGGAGTAAAAGGTCGGCGTGCGGCCGCGAAGGGCTCATCGGATGACGGGAGGATGGGCAGTGCCGGCTTATTGATGGTGGCCCGTCGGGACGAATTAACCGCATTCGGCGAGATCGAATTCCCGATCGAGCCGACACCCCGCGGCGGCCGCTGCCGGCCGCTGCGCTAGGTTCAAGATCCACTGGACGGGGTCAACCCCACCCTCGGACACGATGGCCGTCCGATGCGGACGCACTACCCCGTCCGGCCCACTGGCGACACGCCTGTTCACCTATTGGATGCCCACAAAAACTTGATTGATTCCAGAAAGTGGGCCAGACTGCCGCCGTGCCCACCTCCTCGGACTACGAGCGGATGCTGCGCCTGGCCGCGCTGCGGGTGACGCGGCCCCGGGTGGCGGCGCTGGCTGTGGTGCACGCCCATTCCCACGCCGACACCGACACGATTCTCGGCGCCGTGCGCACGGATGCGGGCGAGATGTCCCACCAGGCCCTCTACGACGTGCTCAAGGTCCTCACGACCGCTCGGCCGATCCGGCGCATCCAGCCGGCCGGCCACGTGGCCCGCTACGAGTCCCAGGTCGGGGACAACCACCACCATGTCGTGGGCCGGACCTGCGGAGTCATCGCCGACGCGGACTGCGCCGTCGGCTCCGCACCCGGCCTGACCGCCTCCGACGAGCACGGTTTCGTGATCGACGAGGCCGAAGTCATCCACTGGGGCCAGTGCTCCGACCGCGCCGCGGCGCCCATCTCGTAACGCCGTACCTCAAGTTCCGGAAGGATTCCCTTGTCTGACAAGCCCGACGCCGTTGTTGGAGAGATGAACGACCCCAGCGCTGGTGGGTGCCCGGTCACCGGGCGCTTCAAGCACCCCACCGAGGGCGGCGTGAACAGCGACTGGTGGCCCAACCAGCTCAACCTGAAGATCCTGCGCAAGCACCCCGCGGTCGCCAACCCGCTGGGCGAGCAGTTCGACTACGCGGCCGCGTTCGCCTCCGTCGACCTGGACGAGCTGGCCCGCGACGTGGACGCGGTCATCACCACCTCGCAGGACTGGTGGCCGGCGGACTTCGGCCACTACGGCGGCCTGATGGTCCGCATGGCCTGGCACAGCGCCGGCACGTACCGGACGCACGACGGCCGCGGCGGCGCGGGCGCCGGCATGCAGCGCTTCGCCCCGCTCAACAGCTGGCCGGACAACGCCAACCTGGACAAGGCCCGCCGCCTGCTGTGGCCGGTCAAGCGGAAGTACGGCCAGTCGATCTCGTGGGCCGACCTGATGGTCTTCGCCGGCAACCGCGCGCTGGAGACCATGGGCTTCAAGACCTTCGGCTTCGCCGGCGGCCGCGCCGACGTGTGGGAGCCGGACGAGGATGTGTACTGGGGCCCGGAGACCACCTGGCTGGGCGACGACCGCTACACCGGCGACCGCGACCTGGAGGCGCCGCTCGCCGCCGTGCAGATGGGCCTGATCTACGTCAACCCCGAGGGCCCCAACGGCAACCCGGACCCGCTGGCCTCGGCCCGCGACATCCGGGAGACGTTCGGCCGGATGGCCATGAACGACGAGGAGACCGTCGCGCTGATCGCCGGCGGCCACACCTTCGGCAAGACGCACGGCGCGGCCGACGCCGACGCCAACGTCGGCCCCGAGCCGGAGGGCGCGTCACTGGAGGAGCAGGGCCTGGGCTGGCGCAACGCCTTCGGCTCCGGCAAGGGCCGCGACACCATCACCTCCGGCCTGGAGGTCACCTGGACCGCCACGCCGGCCCAGTGGGACAACGGCTTCTTCGACAACCTCTTCGGCTACGAGTGGGAGCTGACCAAGTCCCCCGCCGGCGCCAACCAGTGGAAGCCGAAGGACGGCGCGGGCGCGAACACCTTCCCCGACCCGGAGACCGGTGAGCTCACCCGCACGCCCACGATGCTCACCACCGACCTGGCGCTGCGCTTCGACCCGATCTACGAGCCCATCTCGCGCCGGTTCCACGAGAACCCCGACCAGTTCGCGGACGCGTTCGCCCGCGCCTGGTTCAAGCTGACCCACCGCGACATGGGCCCGATCCAGCGCTACCTCGGCCCGCTGGTGCCGCAGGAGGAGCTGATCTGGCAGGACCGCGTGCCGGCCGCCGACGGCGAGCTGATCAACGACGCCGACATCGCCGCCCTCAAGGCGCAGATCCTCGGCACCGGCCTGTCGGTGTCGCAGCTGGTGTCCGTGGCGTGGGCGTCGGCGTCCACGTTCCGCGGCAGCGACAAGCGCGGCGGCGCCAACGGCGCCCGCATCCGCCTTGAGCCGCAGCGCAGCTGGGACGTCAACGAGCCCGACAACCTGGCGCGGGTCCTGCGGGCGCTGGAGGGCGTGCAGTCGTCCTTCGGCAAGAAGGTCTCGCTGGCCGACCTGATCGTGCTCGGTGGCGTCGCCGCCGTCGAGGCCGCGGCCAAGGCCGCCGGTCACGAGGTCACGGTGCCGTTCACGCCCGGCCGCACGGACGCGACGCCCGAGCAGACCGACGCCGAGTCGTTCGCCGCCCTGGAGCCCACCGCCGACGGTTTCCGCAACTACCGCGGCAAGGGCAACCGGCTGCCGTCCGAGTACCTGCTGGTCGACCGGGCCAACCTGCTCACCCTGAGCGCGCCCGAGATGACCGTGCTGGTGGGTGGCCTGCGGGTGCTGGGCGCCAACTTCCAGCAGTCCCCGCTGGGCGTGTTCACGTCGAACGTCGGATCGCTGACCAACGACTTCTTCGTGAACCTGCTCGACATGGGCGTGCAGTGGCGCAAGGGCTCCGACGAGGAGACCTACGAGGGTGTCGACGCCACCGGCGACGTCAAGTGGACCGGCAGCCGCGTGGACCTGCTGTTCGGCTCCAACTCCGAGCTGCGGGCCGTCGCCGAGGTGTACGCCGGCGACGACGCGAAGGCCAAGTTCGTGGCCGACTTCGTGCGGGCGTGGGCCAAGGTCATGGACCTGGACCGCTTCGACGTCTGAGTGTGACGGTTTTTCGTTCCGGGCCGGCCGCCGCTGCGGCCGGCCCGGACCGCTTTGCACGGGATTCCCTAGGCTGAGCCCGTGAATCTCGACGGGGCGACGATCCCAGACCTTCAGGCTCGGATGGCCGACGGGGCCTTGACCTCGGTGCGGCTGACGGAGGCGTATCTGGAGCGCATCCGGGAGCTGGAGCCGAAGGTGAGCTCCATCGTCTTCCTGGACCCGACCGCGCCGGCCCAGGCCGAGGCCAGCGACGAGCGGCGGCGCACCGGCCGCGTGCTGGGGCCGCTGGACGGGATTCCCTTGCTGCTCAAGGACAACATCGACACCCACGACATGCCGACGACCGCCGGGTCACGGGCGCTGCTCGGCGTGAATCCTCAGCAGGATGCGCCGTTGGCGCGGCGGCTGCGGGACGCGGGGGCGGTGATCCTGGGCAAGGCGAACCTGTCGGAGTGGGCCAACTTCCGCTCCACGAAGTCGACGTCCGGGTGGTCGGCGGTGGGCGGCCAGACGAACAATCCGTATGTGCTGGACCGGAATCCGAGCGGTTCCTCGTCGGGGTCGGCGGTCGCGGTGGCGGCGGCGCTGGCCCAGGTGTCGATCGGCACGGAGACCGACGGCTCCATCGTGTCCCCGGCCGGCGCCAACGGGATCGTCGGCATCAAGCCGAGCCTGGGCGTGGTCAACGCGGAGGGCATCGTGCCCGTCTCGCACGAGCAGGACACCGCCGGACCGTTCGCCCGGCACGTCGTCGATGCCGCCATCACGCTGTCGGTGCTGGCCGGCCGCGACTACATGCCGGCATCCATGTCGTTGCGGGGCAAGCGGATCGGCGTGTGGACCATCGCCGGCGTCGAAGAGGTTTGGCAGCACACCGTGGACACCCTTCGCGCCGCCGGGGCGGTTCTCGTCGACGTGGCGATGCCCGACCTGGACGAGCTCGGCGGCCTCGAATGGTCGGCGCTGGTCGCGGAGTTCAAGCATGACCTCAACGCCTATCTGGCGACGCGGCCGGGCGGACCGCAGACCCTCGACGAGCTGATTGCGTTCAACGAGGACGACCCGGTCGAGCTGTCCGAGTTCGGGCAGGAGCTGTTCTACCAGGCGCAGACCGCCCCGCCGCTCACCGACGCCACGTACCGCCGACAGCGGGCCACCGCCACCGATCTGGCGCGGCACCTCATCGACGATCTGGTCGCCGACCACCAACTGGACGCGATCATCGCGCCGACCAACAGCCCCGCCTGGCCCACCGACCACGTTCGCGGCGACGGGTACGAGATCAGCTCCTCCACGCCCGCCGCCGTCGCCGGCTACCCGAGCATCACCGTGCCGGCCGGTTTCGACGGCCCGCTGCCTGTCGGCGTGTCATTCATGGCCGGCAAGGACAAGGACGCGGAGGTCATCGCCCTCGCCGCCGCGTTCGAACGGCTCGCCGACGCGAGGCGGGCGCCGCGGTTCCTGCCCACTCACCAATGATCGGCGCAGCACACGACATGCAGTAGTTCCGGCGCGTTTCGACGCTCGACCGACGAGCCGCTGCCGGACCATATGCCGACGCCGATCTCCGCGCAGGTGTGGAAATCCGGGGTCACGTTGAGCAACTCCGACATCCGGTGGCCTTCGAGTTCGTACGCGTGCCGGCTGCCGGTCAGGAACAGCGTGTCGGCGGCGACCTTGTGGTGTAGGTGGTCGCGGAACTCGCGGTGGTGGATGCGCAGGTAGTCGGGGCGGCCGAAGGCGGGGAACGGCTTCTTCGGCAGCCGTGACCTTCTGCAGGCCCGTCGGCGTGAGACGGGCCCGGACGTCCTTCCAGCGGGCGGCCCGGAAACCGAGGCTGTGGTGCATCAGCACCAGGTCCAGCTTCCGCTCCAGGTAGTCGGGGGCAACCTGGCAGCCGCTGGACCGCAGGGGCAGGTACACCAGCGTCCGCGGCGAGCGAGCGGCCAGCCACCAGGCCACCGCGAGGTCGACGGCGCCGGCCCGACTCACCAGCATCTCCGTGCCCGACCAGGTTTCGTACAGCGGGCCATGGGCGATCGGTTTCGCCGGGTGCATCACTCGGAACGTGTCGGGGCCGAGGCGGACCTCGTTGACGTAGTACTGCCGGTGTCTCACGGCCGCCACACGTCGAGCGCGATGTCGCCGAACCGCTCGTGGAACGGCTGTGGGCCAAGGAGTTCACGCAGCGCCGCCTCGAACTCCTGTGCCCGCTCGCCGAACAGGTGCGGGGCCGAGCTGGACGTCGAGAAGACGGCCGCCACGATGTCGTCGGCGTCGCGCGTGACGACCGGGCCCGGGAGCTCGATGCGGTGCGGCCCTTGGAATCCCGCCGCCCGGTAGAAGTCGCTCTCGCCGCCTGGGGTGCCGTTCGGCAGCACTCCCTGGCCCGCACGCCGCACCGGCCCGAGGAAGCTTCGCACCAGCTCACCGATCTCGTCATACGGCACACCACCGTCGATGCCACGATGCGTCGTGGCGTGGACGTGCACCAGGGCCCCGTCCGCGGTCAGCATGCCGTGGGCCGCGGCGGCGACGGGGGCGCGATCCATCCAGTGGAACGACTGGGCGAAGGTGATCAGCCGGAACTCCCCCAGCCCGGCCGGCAGCTCCTCGGCCCGCATCAGCCGCCACTCCACGTTCGTGACGCCGGAACGGGAGGCCTCCTCGATCATCTCCCGGTCGGCGTCGATCCCCACCGCCCGCTCGAACCGGTCGGCCAGGTGCGGCGTGAGCGTTCCCGGCCCGCAGCCGACATCCAACCACCGGCCCGTTCCGTCCAGACCGAGGTCGTCGGCCAGCGCGGTGCCGAGCGCCGTCGGGTAGGGCGTTCTTCCGCGCGCGTAGTAGGCGGCGCTGCCCGCGAACAGCGTCGCGTCCCACTTCCAGCTCGTGTCGACCACCCGATCAGCCTAGGAACGACCGCCACCGAATTTCGGCCGACCGGGCGTGCCGCGACTCGGCTGAACCGGTTCGAACGCCGACGGCGGCGACTGCGAATTGAATGGAGCGGGTAACACAGGGCAATTGTGCAGACCTGGGCCGACAAACGCGCATCTCAGTATCGATTCAGATGACCTCGACATGCTCGTTCGACGGATTCGACAACCGTTTGCAGTGGCCGTTCATCGAATGTTTCGAACGTGTCGAATTGCTTCTTGCACAGGCGGGATCGCGTGTTCTAGCGTGAATAAGAACGTCGATGCGCTCCAACCTGTGCGAGGGGACCAATTCCGTGGTGACCATCATCGATGTCGCACGGGCGGCGGGCGTCGCGCCGAGCACGGTGTCCTACGTGCTCAGCGGCAAGCGGTCGATCTCCCCGCAGACCCGCCGAGTGGTGGAGCAGAGCATCCGCAAGCTGGGCTACCACCCGCACGCCGGCGCGAGATCCCTGGCCACCAGTCGCACGAACGTGCTGGCGCTGGTCGCGCCCCTGCGCGAGGACCTGACCGTAATGGACTTCGTGGCCGCGGTGGCCACGTCCGCCCGCGACCACGACCAGGACCTGTTGCTGCTGACCAAGGACGAGGGCCCGGCCGCGCTGCGCCGGGTGATCTCCTCGGCCATCGCGGACGCCATGATCGTGCTGGACGTGGAGTCCGCCGACCCGCGCCTGCCGACTCTGCTGTCGCTGGCCCGTCCGGTGGTGCTGATCGGCGCCCCGGACCAGACCGCCGGGTTGACCTGCGTGGACCTGGACTACGAGACCGCCGGCGCCCGTTGTGTCGAGCACCTCGCCGACCTCGGGCACCGGTCGATCGCGCTGGTGGGCCCGTCTCCCGCGGCCTACCAGCGCGGCGCCAGCTCCGCCGGCCGGTTCCTGCGAGGCATCACCAACGCCGCCAACAGCCACGGCACGCACCTGCGGGCTCGGCCGTGTGCGCCCAACTACGACGCCGTCCGCGACTGCCTGGACACCTTGCTCGCCGGCGAGCCGACCGCGCTCGTCGTGCACAACGAGGCCGTGCTGCCGATCGCGATGGCCGAGCTGCACCGGCGGTGGCTGCGCGTGCCGGACGACCTCTCGGTGGTGGCGGTGTGTTCGGACACCGCGGCCATCAGCGGCGCCGTGCCGCTCACGACCGTCCCCGTCCCGGCGGCGGAGCTGGGCGGGATGGCGGTGGAGATGGTCCTCCGCCAGGTGGCCGGCCACACGCAGCCGGAGATCCGACTGCTGCCGCCGCGGCTGACGCCCCGCGCGAGCACCGGTCCGCGCCTCTGAACCTCCCCGTAACCCTCCACAGTGCACCGAGGGCGTCGACAGGCGGCATGATTGCCGCGGTCGAAGGAGGTCGACGTGCTCGGTCTTGAACTCGTGGTCGCGCTGGGCGTGGCGGTGCTGGTGTCCGGTGTGGTGGCGCAGCGCTTCCGGGTCGCGCCGCCGGTGGTGTTGCTGGCCTGCGGTGTGCTGCTGGGGTTCGTGCCGGACGTGCTGAGCGTGCAACTGCCGTCCGAAGTGGTGCTGCTGCTGTTCCTGCCGGCGTTGCTGTACTGGGAAAGCCTGTCCGCCTCGCTCCGCGAGATCCGCAACAATCTGCGCGGCATCGTGCTCGTCAGCACGGTGCTGGTGGTCGTGACGGCCGGGGCAGTGGCCGCGGCCGCGCACTGGCTGGGCATGGAGTGGGGGCCGGCGTGGGTGCTCGGCGCGGCGGTCGCGCCGACCGACGCCACCGCCGTGGGCGTGCTGGCCCGAATGCTGCCGCGCCGGTTGATCACCACGTTGCGGGCCGAGAGCCTGGTCAACGACGGCACCGCTTTGGTGATCTTCGGGCTGGCCGTGGGCATCACCGTCGGCCAGGAGGAGTTCACCGTCCCGCACGTGGGCGGTCTGTTCGTGCTGGCCTACGTCGGCGGCATCGCGGCCGGTGTCGTCACGGCGGCGGTGACGATCCCGATCCGCCGGCGGATCGAGGACCCGCTGCTGGGCAACGTGGCGATGATCCTCACCCCGTTCCTGGCCTTCCTGCTGGCCGAGCCCATCCACGCGTCCGGGGTGCTGGCCGTGGTCACCGTCGGGCTGATCATGAGCCAGGTCATGCCGCGCATCGGCCGGGCCGAGACGCGCCAGCTGTCACAGGGTTTCTGGGGCCTGTCCACGTTCCTGCTCAACGGGGCGCTGTTCGTGCTGGTCGGACTGCAGTCGCACGCCGCCGTGCGCGGGCTGGCCAGCGGCAGCCTGCTGCGCGGCCTGCTCACCGTGGCCGTGGTGTGCGTGGTGTTGGTGGCCGTGCGGATCGTGTTCCTGTTCGTCAGCGTCTACATCATCCGGGCCGTCGACCGACGGCCGTCGCAGCGGCTGCGCCGGGTCAGCCATCGCAGCCGGATCGTCAGTGGCCTGTCCGGGTTCCGTGGGGCGGTGTCGCTGGCGGCCGCCCTGGCCGTGCCGGACGCCGTCGTGTCCGGGGCGCCCTTCCCCGGCCGGGACATGATCGTGTTCGTCACAGCCGGCGTCATCATCGTGACGCTGGTCGGGCAGGGACTGGTGCTGCCCGGTGTCGTGCGCTGGGCCCACCTGCCCGACGACCACGCCGTGGCCGAGGAACGCCGGCTGGCCCAACGGATCGCCACCGAGGAGGCGCTGGCCGCCATGCCGATGGTGGCCGACGAGCTCGGCACCGACCCGGACGTCGTCGATCGGCTGAACCGCGAGTTCGAGAAGCATCTTCACGTGCTGCACGACGGCGACGAGGACGAGGCCGACGCCCCCGCGCTGCGTCATGACCAGCACTACACCGCCCTGAGGCTGGCGCTGCTGGCCCGCAAGCGCGCCACCGTCGTGCGGCTGCGGGACGAGAGCCGCATCGACGACACCGTGCTCCGCCAGCTCCAGGCCCGCCTCGACATCGAGGAGGTCCGCCTCTCACAGCGTGAGCTGGTGGACTAATTCCGGCGCGGTTGGTGGTTTGAGCCGCCCGGGAGGGGCTATCCTGGTCCTGCGGTCCCTGGCCTCCCTCCCCCCTGAGGTCAGGGACCGCCCTGTGTCAGCCGGCGGAGCCGAGGGTCAGCGAACAGACCTCGTACTTGCCCGCTTCGTTGCTGTAGACGTACAGCCGCAGCTTCTCGCCCTCCTTGTAGCTGAGGCCATTCTTGTCGATGCCGTCGATGATGGTGCCGCCGCCGCGCTCACAGCTGTCGCAGGGCGGGCGCTCCTCCGAGGTCTCGGTGAGGCCGAGCCGGGGATCGCGCACAGCCCGGACAGGGGGTCGTCGGGGTCGCCGAGCGGGGCCTTCCGCACGCAGGAGTCGGCGGCCGGCCCGTCGTCGCCGCCCGTCGGGGGCGGTGAGTACGATGGATGCCGCGAGCGTCGCGACGATGCGTCTGGTGGACACACCGGCTCCTACGCAGAGTCTAATGTGGACAGCGCGACCCGCCCGGAGCGTTGGCACATCCCCTTTTGCGCCGTGGCTCGCTGCTGATCTGACCATCGGCCACATCGGACACCGACTCAAGCCGGTGCACCTGTACGTGAGAGCGACACGCTTTCGGCCACGCCGCCGCTGCGCCGAACGGGTCGCACCTTCTGGCGTGCCAGCGATGCCGGCCGCGTGTCGAGACCGATGACCGAGAACACGCCGGCGCAGCCCTCGCACGCTTGGCGGGACCTGCGGGTGTACACAGTGGACACTCACGACCTTCTTCGGGTGTCGCCCGAGGGCATGAACCGTTGGGAGACCGGGTGGTCCCGGTTCGGACGCCGTCGTGGCCGCCACCTGGGGTTGCCCGTCGGGCATCAGGGACGACTACAAGCTGCCGCAACAGTCGATGCTCGGCGACGAGGTGTTGGCCGCGGCCAGCCCTACGCCACATGCCCAGTTAGCCGGCCCACCGCACGGGCGATCCCACACATCCGGCCAGATCACGCGTCGACGCCACGAAGAAGGCGGGATTCGCTCTGGCCGGACGCTTATCCCGCCTTTATGCTACGAGAAGTTGAAATGCGAACGTTCTCCTTCACGGCAACCTCACAACGCCGGGCGGAACGGCATTCAACACGGGGTGTTCGATCGCCCAGCGTGCGCCACATGCGCCACGGACGCCGCCAATTCGCCGGATGACGTAATGGCCTACCTACACATCCACGGTCGGATGACTGATGCTCATTCCCCGCCCGGATGGGTAGGTTCTCGACAACCCCCGCAAACCCCGTAGGAGCGTGCGCCGATGCGCGACGGTGCGAGAGCGGCCGACGCCGTGCGAGCCTGCGGCGACACCTCGAAAGGACGGCGACCATGGCGACGCCGATGCAGGTGTATCCGGCCTACACCACCTTCGCGACCAGTCACGGCAAGGTATGGCGGGCCAGTCCGCACGGGCAGCAGGCCGTCGTGATGCGTGCCGACGCCGGCCGGCCGGCGCTGTCCCGCGGCCGCTACCGGCACGTCATCGCGCTCGTGGCGCCGAACGACGCGGTTTCGCTCGATATCGATGTCGTGCGCCAGGTATTCGGCCCGAGAGCCAACGCCGAGTCCGATGTCGCCGGGCAGTACGAAGTCGTGCTGTGCGGCGAGCAGAACGGCGCGGGCGAGTTGGCCCCGCTGGAGACATTGGTTACCGCCGACACCGTCATCGTGCCCGGCGTCGAGAATCCGCTCACGCCGCGCAGCCCGGCGCTCATCGATGCTTTGCGGGCCGCCTATGCGGCCGGCGCGCGGATGGTCGGCTTCGGCACCGGCGCATTCCTGCTCGGCCAGGCGAGAGTGCTCGACGGCCGCCGGGCAACCACACATTGGAAGTATGCGCGCGAATTCCACGACCTCTTCCCTTCCGTTCACCTCGATGGCGACCACTCGTACGTCGACGACGAGCGGGTGCACACCGGCGGCGGCATGCTCTCCGGCATCGACCTCGCCCTGCACCTGCTGGCCATGGACGTCGGACGGCCCCGGGCCGAGGCGGTGGGCCGGGCGGTCATCGCCGCCCCCTGGCGCGGCGACGCCCGCTCGCGCCGCGACGAGGACCGGGAACCCATGGCCACGGTCATGGCCTGGCTGCGTGAGCACCTGCACGAGCCGCTGTCCCTGGCCAAGGTGGCCGAGCAGTCCTACATCAGCGAGCGCAGCCTGGTCCGCAAGTTCCGCGCCGCCACCGGGACCACCATCTTCGACTGGGTCAACCGCGAGCGCATCGACCGGGCCAAGCTGCTGCTGGAGACCACCGACCACCCGGTGGCCGAGATCGCCGCCATGGTCGGCTTCGGATCGCCGGAGACGCTGCGCCGCAACTTCCAGCGCCACGTCGGCACCACCGCCCGCTCCTACCGGCACAAGTTCCGCCACGCCGCCGCACGGGCCGACCGCGACTGACCACGGTGCTGCGTCGACGCCCCGCCGGCGCAGCACTCCAAGGCTGGTGTATTCAGCCGACGCCCCGCCGGCCTAGGGCTTGCGGCCGACCCCGACGAAGGCGCCGCTGCGGTCGGGCCGCTCGCCGATGTCCTCGGGCGACTCCGGGTGCCACAGCGGCGTGAACACAATGCCCGGGTCGACCACGTCGAAACCCTCGAACAGACCGGTGATCTCATCCTTGCTGCGCGGCGTGATCGGGTTCTGCGACTGGGCGTAGAGCCGCATGATCTGGTCCACCTGGTCGCTGCCGACGTCACGGGTGAGGTGCGACAGCGCGAAGTAGCTGCCGGCCGGCAGGGCCCGGCGGTACTCGGCCAGCACCGCGTTGGGGTCGACGCCGGTCGGCAGGAAATGCAGCACGGCCACGGCCAGCAGGCCGATCGGGCGGCTGAAGTCCAGCAGCCCCCGGGTCTTCTCGTGGCCGAGGACCGTGGCGTGGTCCTGCAGCTCGGCCTCGATGGCCACCGCGTTGGGGTTGTCCTCCAGGATCAGGTCCGCGTGCGCGACCGCCACCGGCTCGTTGTCCACGTAGACGACGCGGGCGTCCGGATTGGCGTTCTGGGCGATCTCGTGCACGTTGCCCGCGGTCGGAATGCCCGAGCCGAGGTCGAGGAACTGGTCGATGCCCTGCGCCAGCATGTAGCGCACGGCCCGCCGCAGGTAGGCGCGGTTGAGGAAGGCGAACTCCGGCACGCCCGGCGCCGCCTGCTCGATCTGACGCCCGAGCGCCCGATCGACCTCGAAGTTGTAGCTGCCGCCCAGGAAGTAGTCGTACAGCCGCGCGGCGCTGGCCTTCTCGATGTCGACGTCCTTGGGGGCCCAGTCCGGTCGCTCCACCCGTTGCCACCTCTTCCTCGAAGTCGCCGACCAGCCTAGTGATCACCGCTGGTGCGCCGACATACCCCGGAACGGGTGATAGGTCACGCTCAGGTGAAATACTGGCCACTGTGGACGCTCGGCAGCTGGAGTACTTCCTGGCAGTGGTCGACCACGGCGGCGTCGGCCGGGCCGCGGCGGCGCTCCACGTGGCGCAGCCGTCGCTGTCGCAAGCGCTGAGGACACTGGAGAAGGACCTGGGGCAGCCGCTGTTCCACCGGATCGGCCGAAGGCTGGTGCTCAACGACGCCGGCCGGGCGCTGGTGGAGCCGGCGCGGCAGGTGGTCCGGGGGCTGGCGGCGGCGCGGGCCAGCGTGGAATCGGTGTCGGGGCTGGCGGTGGGCCGGGTGGAGATGGCGGCGACGCCGTCACAGGCGGTGGAGCCGCTGCCCAGCCTGATCGGGGCGTTCACGGCGAAGCATCCCGGCATGTCGGTCGCGGTGCGGGCGGCCTTCACGGCGTCTTCGGTCATCGACATGGTGCGGGCCGGCGCGGTGGAGGTGGGCCTGCTGGCCTCGACGGAGGAGCCGACGGCGGCCGGCGTGCACTTCACGTCGCTGGGGCGCCAGCGGTTCGTGCTGGTCACACCGCCGGACGGCCCGTTCCCGGCCGGGCACGTCGTTCGGCACGAGGAGCTGGCCGGCCACCGGCTGATCGTGGGCCAGGTCGGCAGCGGCATGCGGCGGCTGGTGGACCGGATCCGGGACAGCGGCGTCGACCTCACGGCCGTGGTGGACACCGAGCACCGGGAGGCGATCCTGCCGCTGGTGCTCAACGGCACCGGCATGGCCGTGCTGTCGGACGCCTGGGCCGGGCTGGCCCTGCGCAGCGGGGCGCGGGTGCACGACCTGGAGCCCGAGGCGTACCTGCACATCTCGCTGGCCACGAGGCCGGCCGAGCTGAGCCCGGCGGCCGCGGCGTTCATGGCCATGCTCTCATAGGCAACGCCTATCACGCGGGCTGAGATCCGGTCTTGGACCGCGGGTCGGCAGTGGTGCTGTGATCGGACGTATGGTCACCCATCGGATCGCGCTCATCCCCGGCGACGGCATCGGCCACGAGGTCACGCCGGCGGCCCGGCACGTGCTGGACACCGTCGGCGCGCGGCACGGCGTCACCTTCGCCTACGACGAGTTCGACTGGTCCTGCGCCCGCTATCACGAGACCGGCGCCATGATGCCGGCCGACGGCCTGGACCAGATCCGTCACCATGACGCCGTTTTCCTCGGCGCGGTGGGCGATCCGTCGGTGCCGGACCACGTTTCCCTGTGGGGGCTGCTGATCCCGATCCGCCGCGGCTTCCGCCAGTACGTGAACCTGCGGCCGGTCAAGGTGTTCGAGGGCCTGCCGAGCCCGGTCCGCACGGCGCTGCCGGGCCAGGTCGACCTGGTGGTGGTGCGCGAGAACGTCGAGGGCGAGTACGGCGAGATCGGCGGCCGGCTGCACCGGGGCTTCCCGGAGGAGATGGCGGTGCAGGAGGCGGTGTTCACGCGGGCCGGCATCTCTCGGGTCGCCGAGTACGCGTTCACGCTGGCCGACAACCGCCGCGGGGTGCTGACCTCGGCCACCAAGTCGAACGGGATCGTGCACACCATGCCGTTCTGGGACGAGGTGGTGGCCGAGGTCGCCGCCAGCCACCCCGACGTGTCGTGGCGGGCCGAGCACGTGGACGCGTTGGCGGCCAAGCTGGTGCTGGACCCGACCCGGTTCGACGTGATCGTCGGCTCCAACCTGTTCGGTGACATCCTCAGCGACCTGACGGCCGCGGTGGCCGGCGGCATCGGCATCGCGCCGGCGGCCAACCTCAACCCGGAGCGGGACTTCCCGTCGATGTTCGAGCCGGTGCACGGTTCCGCGCCGGACATCGCCGGCCGCGGCATCGCGAATCCGTTGGGGGCCATCTGGACCGCCGCGCTGCTGCTCGACCACCTCGGTCACGCGGAGGCGGCGGCCCAGGTCGAGAACGCCATCGCCGCCTGCCTGGCCACGTCGCCGGTGCGCACGCCGGATCTCGGCGGGACCGCGTCGACCGTGGAGTTCACCAAGACGGTGTTGGAGTTCGCGTGAGCCTGTTGCCGGGTTCCTTCACGTACCAGGACATCGACACCGGTGACGCCCGGATCCACTGCACGGTCGGAGGCGACGGCCCGCCGCTGCTTCTGCTGCACGGGTATCCGCAGACGCACCTGATCTGGCACCGCGTGGCGCCTTTGCTGGCCGCCGATCACACCGTGGTTCTCGCCGATCTACGCGGTTACGGCGACAGCGACAAGCCCGCGCCGACCGAGGGCGACCCCGAGTACACCAAGCGGGCCATGGCCGCCGACCAGCTTTCCCTGATGCGCCAACTGGGTTTCGACCGTTTTGGCGTGGTCGGGCACGACCGGGGCGGGCGGGTCGGGCACCGCATGGCCCTGGACGCGCCCGATGCCGTGGAACGCCTGGCTTTGCTGGACATCGTGCCGACCCGACACACGTTCGAGCATGTTGACGCGGCGGTAGGGCTGGGCTACTTCCACTGGTTCTTCCTGGCCGCCGGCCACGGGATTCCCGAGCGGCTGCTGGGCGCCGAGCCCGAGTTCTGGATCCGGTCGCGGATGAACTCCCGCCACAGCGGCGGCACCGCCTTCGACCCGGCCGCCGTCGACGAGTACGTGCGCTGCTTCTCCGATCCGGCGTCGATCGCCGCTTCCTGCGCCGACTACCGGGCGGCCGCCGGCGCGGATCTGGTGCACGACAACGCCGACGTCGACCGGCGGATCGAGTGCCCGCTGCTGGTGCTGTGGGGAGAGCACAGCTTCGTCGGCGCCACCTACGACGTGCTCGATGTCTGGCGGGGCTACGGCGTCGACGTGACGGGTCGGGCGCTGCCCAGCGACCACTACCTGCCGGAGGAGCAGCCGGAGCTGGTCGCGGCGGCGGTGCGGGAGTTCTTCAAGCCGACGTGATCCCCCCGCTCGGGGGTGACAGGGGGACCACGCGGCACCGGGTGGAGACTTGGGAATCCCGGCACGAGGCTAATTCGCGGCGGCGACGCTGATCGTTAGCCTTTCGGGCACCACTTCTGCCCAACGGCTCCTTTCCGCCGCTCAGCGGCGGCCCGACGGCGGCAAGTGGTCGCTTTTGTCCCACGTGAGTGGCTCATTTGCGCTGTTCGCGCACTTGAGCCACTCACGTGGACCCTTGCGGCAAATGAGCCACTCAGGTGGGGTCAGGGGTGGCCGCAGGCGGTGTGGCTGTGGCCGGGGAAGGTTCGGGCACCGGTCGCGCCGGGGGCGTTGCGAGCCGCGAAGGCCGCTGGTGCGGCTGGGGCCGAGCCGTCGTGCGCGATCTCGCCGCCGACCATCGTCAGCTGAGACTTCGTCTCACGGATGTCGGCGACCGGCCTTGTCCAATGTGGACACCAGTCCGGTGATCAGGGGCCGGCGAGCACTGCGCGTCGAGAGGCTTCCGCCGACGACACCCCACTGATTTCGTCGTTGAAATGATAAGCGGTTTCGTTTATCGCACGCGTTAGGACACCTGACAAGCAATTCCGTCGACACCGGCCGATATGGGTCCACTGTTCCCGCGGCTTTGTGACAGGGTGGTGTCATGAACGACTGGATCACCACGCCGATCACCGCCGAGCTGGTGCGGGGCGCGCTGGCCCTGGAGCCGACCGAGCAAGGCGTGCAGCCGCATCGGCTGCTGGCCCGCGCACGCGTGCAGATCCCCGACGGGCAGTTGATGATGGCCGAGGCACAGACTTCGGGCATCCGCCTGGTGTTCCGCACCTCCGCGACGGCTGTGGAGCTGGACACGCTACGCACCAAGAACGTCTACGTCGGCGCGCCTGCGCGTCCGGACGCCCTGTACGACCTGCTGGTCGACGGAAAGCTGGTCGGCCAGGCCAGCACGACGGGCGGCAACGAGCTCCGCATCGACATGTCCACCGGCGGCGCCGAGACCGTGTCCGGCCCGGTCGGCACCGTCCGCTTCGATCTCCCGCCGGGGTCGAAGGAGGTGGCGATCTGGTTGCCGTACAACGAGATCACCGAACTCATCGCCCTGCGCACGGATGCGCCGGTCGAGGCCGTGACGACCGAGCGCCGGGTCTGGCTGCACCACGGCAGCTCGATCAGCCACGGCTCGAACGCCGCCAGCGGCAGCCAGACCTGGCCCGCCCTCGCCGCCGCTGCGGCCGGCGTGGAGCTGATCAACCTCGGCTTCGGCGGCAGCGCGATGCTCGATCCCTTCACCGCGCGGGCGATCCGGGACACCGCCGCCGACGTGATCAGCCTCAAGCTGGGCATCAACCTCGTCAACGGCGACGTGATGCGGCTGCGCGTCTTCGGCCCCTCGGTGCACGGCTTCCTCGACACCATCCGCGAGGGCCATCCGGACACGCCGCTGCTCGTGGTCTCGCCGATCTTCTGCGCCATCCACGAGCAGACCCCCGGCCCGGCCATGCCCGTCATGGACGGCGGCCAGGTCCGCTTCCGCGCCACCGGCGAGCCGGCTCCCGGCAAACTCACGCTGTCGGTCATCCGCGAGGAGCTGGCCCGCATCGTCAAGCAACGCTCGGAGGACGACCCCAATCTGCACTACCTGGACGGCCGCGAGCTCTACGCCGAGGGCGACCCCGAGCTGCCCGACAACCTCCACCCCGACGCCGAGACCCATCGCCTCATGGGCGCCCGCTTCGCCAAGGCGGCAGCAGATTTCCTGGCCGGCGATCAGCCCAGGTGATCGGCCAGCATCGACGTGACGCGGTTGAAGGCATCCGCGGCCTCCGCGGGCCGGTAGGAGTCGCGTTCGTCGCAGAAGAAGCCGTGCGGGGTGTCGGGGTAGACGACGAAGTCGTGGTCGATGCCGTCGTCACGGAGGCGCGCGGCGATCTCGTCACGTTGGGCCGGGGTGAAGAGGTTGTCGCCGTCGCCGACGAGGAAGAGCAGGCGGCCCTTGATGCCGGGCGTGAGGGCGAGGGTGGGCGTGGGGCGGCCGAGCGGGATGGTGGCGTCGGTGAGCCAACCGGGATAGAACGTGGCCACGGCGGCGAAGGGGAACCGGGCGGCGGCGTAGTACGCGATGTGGCCGCCGACGCTGAGGCCGACCATGGCGTGCGGGCCGGGCAGCTGGTCGAGCAGGGCCTCGATGTCGCGATCGACGCCGTCCCGGGTGACCTGCGACAGCAGCTCGAAGCCCCGTGTTCGGCCGTCGGCGGTGGCAGGCAGCGCGATGCGGCGGCCGGAGCGGTGGTAGAAATCCGGCACGACGGCGGTGTAGCCGAGGGCCGCGATGCGGTCGGCGACGGCGCACACGTAGTCGGTCACGCCGAACAGCTCGAAGCCCACCAGCACCGTCGCGCGCGGACCGGGCTCGGTGGGCTGGGCGAGGTAGGCGGACATGGGCTCGGGCTCGCCCGCCACGGGCACGTCGAGCCAGCGGTTCTCGATCTTCACACGGCGACGCTATCCGGCGGCTAGGCTGCCAACCAGCTGCTGTTCTTGCTAGTAAGACGGGTACCAGGATGAGTGAGCTGGCCGATCTGCTGCGCACCCGGCGGGAGGCGCTCCAGCCGGCTGAGGTGGGTCTGCCGCCGGCCGGCCGGCGCCGCACGCCGGGCCTGCGGCGCGAGGAAGTGGCCCAGTTGGCCGGGATCTCGACGACGTACTACACGTTCCTGGAGCAGGGTCGGGACGTCAGCCCGTCGCCGCAGATCCTCGACGCCCTGGCCCGCGCGCTGCGGCTCACGCCAGCGGAACGCGACCACATGCGGGCCCTTGTGCACGGCACGCAGGAGGACCGTCCGCCGGAGGTTCTCGTGGCGGGAGCGGCGGATCTGGTCGACAGCCTCGACCCGCATCCGGCCTACGTCAGCGGCCGGCACTGGGATGTGTTGCACGCCAACAAGTCCGCGTGTGCACTGTGGACGGACTGGCCGGCGCTGCCGGTGGCGGACCGCAACATCCTGTGGTGGACCTTCGCCGATCCCCGGGCGCGGACCGTGCTCGTCGAGTGGGACGCGGAGGCGCGGGCGCAGCTGGCCCGGTTCCGGGCGGCGGCCGCCCGGCATCCCGAGGACCCGGCGTACGAGGCGTTGCTGGATCGGCTTCGCCTGTGCAGCAAGGAAGTCCGCGACTGGTGGCGTGACCACGACGTCGCACCGCTCAGCTCCGGCCGGAAGGTCCTGCACCACCCGACACTGGGCCGGCTCGACCTGGCGCTGCTGGTGCTTCAGGTCGCCGACGACCCCGAGCAGAAGGTCGTCACCTTCCGCGCCGATCCCACCGACGCCGCGCGGATCGGCGCATTGCTGTCGGCCGTTCGGACGACACCTGTCGGGCGTTCACCCTCTGTGACGATCACCGGGGAACGCTCACGCTGAGCGCATGACGCTCCTCTACGAACCCAACGCCGTGCTCGCGGTCCGCCTGCTCACGGTCATCCCGGACCCGCGCATCGCCACCCGACGCGAGGCGGCGACCGGGGCGCTGGCCAAGGGCCTGGAGTCGGTGGTGGTCATCGGGCCGAGTCTGCCGATGAGCCTGGCGCTGGAGTACGCGGCAGAGGCCCGGCTGGCTCGCCCCGGCGTGGGCATCGTGTTGCTGCGCAGCGTGATCGACGACGACGTGCTGGCACGGTCGGTCCGCGGCGGCGTGCTGGTCGTCGTGGACGCGAACGACCGGACGGCCGTGGCCAATGCCTGCCAGCGGGCCCATCCGTCCGAGGTGTCGTACCGGCCGGGGCAGATCACTGTGGTGCTGGGCTCGACCGGCGGCTGCGGCAAGACCACCGTGGCCATCAACCTCGCTTCCGTGCTGCGGGCGACCGGGGCGCAGGTGTGCCTGGTCGACCTGAGCCTCGACACCAGCGGGCTCGCGGCGCAGCTGAGGCTGGACACCGTGTCGCCGCTGGTGACGCCGTACGAGCCGGGCCTGGACTGCGCGCTGACGCAGGCCAAGCCGGGCGAGCTGTTCTCCCCCACCTTCGTCGCCGAGCTGCTGGTGGCGCTGGAGGGCGAGTACGACCACGTCGTGGTGGACACGCCGACCCGCTTCACCGAGCAGGTCTTGACGGCGCTGGACTCCGCCCGCCACCACATCGTCGTCGGCACCGCCGAACGCCCGTCGCTGAAGGCGATGCGGCTGGCCCTGGACATGCTCGACCTGCTGACCTACGACCCGCGCGGGCGCCGAATCGTGCTCAACCGGGTGGTTCCCGAGGTCCGGCTCAGCCCGCGCGAGGTCGACGCCCTCGTGCACAACCGCGTGGACGGCGAACTGCCGGCGACCAAGGCCGTTCCCGCCTCGATCAACCAGGGCGTGCCGTTGGCCGCCGCGATCCCGGACCATCCCTTCGCCAAGGCCCTGCGCCGGTTCACCGACACGTCCATCGACCACGTTTAGAGCAGAACCCCGAGCAGCGCGCCGGCGATGAGGAACGGCCCGTACGGCAGCGACGCGTCCCGACCCCGCCCCCGGGCGGCCAGCACCAGGGCGGCGATGCCGCCCAGCAGGATCCCCGCGAAGGCCCCGACCAGCAGCGCCGTCCACGACAGGTAGCCGAGGACAATCCCGATGAGACCGGCCAGTTTGACGTCGCCGAGGCCGATGCCGGCCGGCTGCGCGGTGGCCAGCACCAGGAAGAACACGATCAGCAGCGCCCCGCCGATGCCGGCCCGGGCCAGCGGCCAGTACTCGCCGCGCCACAGCGAAGACCCGGCCAGCAGCGCCGCGATCACGGCATACGACGGCAGCACGATGAGGTTGGGCAGCCGCCGCCGCTCGATGTCGATCACCGCGAGCAGCACGGCCACGGCCGTGAAGTACAGGTAGGCCGGCAGCGACGGCATCGGGATCCGCAGCACGGTGGCGACCAGCAGCAGCACCCCGACCGGCGCCGCGATCCAGCGCAGACGAACGCTCATGTCGGGCTTGGGCAGCGAGCCGAGACCATGTCCAGCACCCCCAGTTCACCATCCGGTGTAGCACAAAACGACCGTCCGCGATGACATAGGCAGCAGGCACCACCCGACAGGACGGCACGGCCCATGGCGATCGCAGTGGCAGTCATCGAGGAACACACACTGACCCGCTACGGGCTCGCCCGTCTCGTCGACGAACAACCGGACATGGCCTTCGCCGGCGAGGCCTGCTCGGGCGCCGAGGCGCTCAGGCTCGTGGCGACGCGGCGGCCGACCGTCGTCACGCTGGCCGTCACCCTGCCCGACATCGACGGCATCCGGCTGGCCCGCGAGCTGCGGGACCGCTACCCGGGCCTGGGCATCGTGGTGTTGACCTCCCGCGGCTTGGACGACGTGCTGTTCCGGGCGATGGAGACCGGGGCCTCGGCCTTCGTGCCGAAGACCGCGCCCACCGCCGAGGTGCTCGGCGCCATCCGGCACGCCGCCGTGGCCGCTTCCTCTTTCACCGCAACGGGTTTGGCCAGCGCCTTCGCCCGTCGACAGGAAGCCGGGACGCGCGTCGGGCTCAGCCCCCGCGAACGGGAGACGCTCCAGCTGCTCAGCCGCGGGCTGTCCGTGCCGGCCATCGCGGAGCTCATGCACGTCACCCAGTCCACGGCCAAGACGTACGTGACGCGGCTGTACGACAAGCTCGGCGTCAGCAACCGGGCCCAGGCGCTGATGACCGCCGTGCATCACGGCCTCATTCAGAGTGTTGCCTAGCCGGAGTGCGTGGGGCGGCCCCGCGCGCCTCCCTCCCCACCGAGTCGGCCAGCGGCTACCCCCCGGAGCAACCGGCCTGGTGCGCGCGGGACCGTCGGCGGGTCTACCCCAGCCAACCCGCGCGCCGCCGGTGAAACCGGCCGGCCCCAACGCCGATCACGCTACATTATAATTAACGGGAGTCACGTGATCCGGCCCGAATCACCCTCTCGGCGCAACGGCCTGTACCCGGTGGCGCAGTTCCGGTTAACATCGGTGCGTTCCACGCAACAAGGGAGGGCTGCCGTGGACGCCAGCAGCGCGGGGGCTGCCGCGGCCGAGCATGTTTTGGCGCGCCGGCTCAACCACCTGTTCAACACCACCGTGAAGGCCGTGGACAAGCGCGGCCGGCCGGTCCGGTTCTCGACCCCGGAGGTCGCGACCGCGATCACCGAGGATCCCTCGCATGCGATCTCGATCTCCCGCGTGACGCTGTGGAAGGTCCGTGAGGGCAAGGCGAATCCGACCATGGAGAAGGTCCGGGCTATCGCCAAGTTCTTCGACGACCACCGTCCCGAGGGCGCGCCGCGGGTGACCGCCGCCTGGCTGCTGGCCGAGGGCGACGACGTGCCGGAGCCGCGCCAGGAGGCCCTGCCGGTTCAGGGGGCCTTGCCGGAGCGGGCCGAGCAGGTGCGGGCGATCGCCATGCGGGCCGGCCGGATGAGCCCGGAGCGGCTGCGCATGCTGCTGGAGATGATCGAAGTGATCGACCCGGGCGGCGGCCACGCGCTGCCGGGCGCCGGGAGCTGAGCCGCGGATGCGATTCGCCCGCCGCGACGCCGGGACCAGCGAGCGCGCGCTGCGCAGGCGCTGCCGGGGCCTGCTGCGCGACCTGGACGTGCAGCCGCCCTTGGACGTGCACGAGTTCTGCGCCCGCCTGGCCATGGTGCGCGGCCGGCCGATCCGGCTGGTGCCCTACCCGCTGTGGGCCGACGGGCCGTTCGGGCTGTGGTTCAAGGGCCGCAGCACCGACTTCATCGTCTACCAGGAACACACCACCAAGCCGCACCAGCGGCACATCATCCTGCACGAGGTCGGTCACATCCTGGCCGACCACCCGTCCGACGAGGGCGCCGAGGGCCTGTGCGACCTGCTGGCCGGTCCGGCCGGCGAGCTGCCCGAGCCGCCGGAGAGCCTGCGCTGCCGCACCGCCTACGAGGAACGCGAGGAGCGCGAGGCCGAGACCGTGGCCACGATCATCCTGGAGTGGGCGTCCATTTTGGACGCCATGCGGCTGCCGCAGAGCGACGACGCCGCCGAGGGTGTGGACGCGGCGCTGAGTGACCGGCTGGGGTGGCTGTGACTCTTCAGGTGTTGGCGGCGATCGGCATCGGCATCTGGAAGGCGTCCCAGTTGGCGCGGACGCCGAAACGGATCTCGCTGTGGTGGGTCGTGGCCTGCTTCGCGTTGTCGGCGGCGGCGTTCGGCGTGGCCCCGTCGGCCGGCGCCGGCGTGGAGGGCGGTGTCTCTGGGGCCGGCCCGATCTGGCTGATGTGGCTGGCCGAGGCGCTGCTGCTGACCATGTTGTACGCGCTGATCTGCGTCTTCGTGTTCTCGGCCGGACAGGGACGACCGGCCTGGCGGCAGGCGGTGCGCGAGGCTGTGCGACTGGCGATCACGTTGCTGGTGCTGGGAATGCTCGCCGCAACGGTGCCGCAGCGGCTGACGCCGACCGAGTACCCACGGGCCACCCTGGACGCGTTTCGCTTCGTCGCCAACGCCTACACCGTCTACGGCGTGATCACGTGCATCGTCTGGATGCGCCGGCACTCGAAGATCACCCAGCGCTGGCTGGCCCGCGGCCTGGCCATCGCCTCCGCCGGGCTGGCCCTGATCGGCCTCGGCTCGGCGCTGATCGCCGTGTCGATGGTGATCCGCCTGGCCAACCCGGACACGGCGATGGCCCTGGAGCTGCCGATGCCCGTGGTGATGACGGCGAACCTGCTGGTGCTGGTCGGCTTCATCATGCCGGGCGCCCGCGTGCGGTGGGCGGCCGGCCGGGTGTGGTGGCGGCACCTGCGCGACTACCACCGCCTGCGTCCATTGTGGACGATGCTGCACGAGGCGTTCCCCGAGGACGCGCTCAGCCGGGCCCCGGCCAGCGTCTGGCAGGACACATTGAGCCTGCGCGCGGTCAATCGCCGCTTCTACCGCCGGGTCATCGAGTGCCGCGACGGCCTCGTGCGGGCCAGCGGCCGACTGCCGGCCGACTGCCCGGAAGACTCGGCGGCCATCGCGCTGTGGCTGCGCGGGACACTGCGGACCACACCGCACGAGAACGATGTCGTTGCGGCACAACCGGTGGCCGTGCCGGCCGACGGCGGGCTCGATGCCGATGTCCGGGAACTGGTGGCGCTGTCGCGGGAACTGCGCGTATGAGCCGGGTGCTGGTCGTCGGCGGCGGCATCGCCGGCCTGACGACGGCGATAGCGCTGCGCCACGCGGGCCTGGAGGCCACCGTGTCGGAGGCGCACCCGATCGGCGCCGACGGCAAGGGCGCGTTCCTGACGATCATGGCCAACGGGCTGGACGCGTTGCGCGCCATCGAGGCCGAGCATCTGGTGCTGGACCGGTCGTTCACCTCCAACGAGGTGCGCATGCGCAACGGCCACGACCGACGGCTCGGGGTGCTCAGCATTCCCAGCCCCGACCCGGAACACGGCCCGCGGACCATGCGCCGCGCCGATCTGTACCGGGTTCTGGTCGAGGAAGCGCGGCGGCGGGGCGTGGAGATCCAGCACGGCAAGCGACTCGTCGGAACCCGTTACCACGGCGGCGTTACAGCGTTCTTCGGCGACGGCACGCGCATCGGCGGCAACCTGCTGATCGGCGCGGACGGCGTGCGCTCCACGACCCGCACGCTGATCGACCCGAACGCCCCGCAGCCGGCCTACACGGGCTGGAACATCGCGATGGGCGCCGTCCGCGACGCGCTGCCGGACAACCACCGGGACTGCTACTACATGTACTTCGGCCGCCGGGCCACCTGCGGGCACATCACGTCACCGGACGGCGAGACCTGGTGGTTCGTCAATGTGCCCTGCGGCGAACGGGATCTGGCCGACGCGTCGCCGGCGCAACTCAGGCAGCGCCTCGGCGACCTGTTCGCCGGCGACCGGATCGGGACCGTGCAGGCGATCCGTGCCACCGCCGACGAGGACCTCACCGCGACCGCCTGCTACCAGCTGCCGACCGTGCCGACATGGTCCCGCGCCGGCATGACCCTCGTCGGCGACGCGCTGCACGTGGCGTCGCCGTCCACCACGCAGGGCGCGTCCATGGCCATCGAGGACGCCGTCACCCTGGCGCAGTGCCTGCGTGACGTGCCGGACACCACTGCGGCGCTTCAACTGTACGAGCTGCTGCGCCGGGAACGGGTGGAACGTGTTGTGCGCTCAGGGTTCCGCAAGCTCGGGCCGCGCGTGCCCGGGCTGGTGCAGCGGTTGCTGCGGGACCGGGCCGTCACCCGCCGAACGCGTCATCCCGACATCGACTGGCTGCACCTGCACCACATCGACTGGGACAGCGACCTGAGCGCTACCGGCTGAGCAGCGCCAGCGGCAGCAGGTCGTCCTCGGTCACCGTCGCGAGGTCGATGCGCGGGAACTCCACCGCCGCCGACCGGTCGATGCCGAAAACCTCCGCCACCTCCGGGTCGAGCAGGCCTGCGGTCGCCGCCACCAGGTCCTCCATCGCCACGTCCTTGACGCGCAGGGACCGGTTCTCCTGGAACACCGCCACCGCCTCGGCGTTGGCGGTCAGCTCCTTGGCGATGATGCCTTCGTACTCTGTGGACAGTTCGGCGAAGGTGGCCGGCAGCGCCGGAGTGGTGCCGAAGACGTGGCCGACCGTCAGCACCGCGTCCGCGCAGTAGGAGTCCCGATCGGACTCATCCAGCTGGCCGATCATCTTCTCCTGCGCGGCAAGCAGGTGCCACATCAGCACGGTGTAGACCCGGGTGGTCAGGTCCGGGTCGTTGGCCGTCCACTCGCGACCGGTGGCGTCGACGCCGCGCAGCCGGGCGTGCGCCTCGTACGCGCCCTTGCGTTGCGCCTCAACCTGTTCGGTGTCACCGAAGATGGCGATCAGCATGCCGCGGGTGAGCTGGCGGAACTCGTTGAAGTGGGGGCGGCGTGTCATGGCCATCGTTATCGACTGTCTCATGTGGTCGACCAGCACCAGCGTGGTGAACGCCGACCAGCCGCCGAGCACCATCGGCAGCCAGGGCGCGCAGTACCGGCGCAGCACCGAATCGTCTCCCACGAGCCCCTCGTCGGCGCGGGCACGCGGCGTGTCGAAGCCGTCACGCAGCGGACGCAGGGAATCCGCCGTCACTCTGGACATGGCGGTAGGCAGGTTGACCGGCGACAACGTTGGGCTCCTTATGGTGGGACCTCGACCGGCGCACGGTGATGCGCGGGCCGACACGACGATCTCCGGACACCCCTGTCCGCTAGTCGTTCCCCCAGTAGCCCGAGCTTCGCAAGTCGGCGGGGAAGACCGTACCTTCGCCACCCGCGCGGAGTCGAGTCATTCCCAGGCAACTCTGCGGGAGCGTTCCCGGATGTACCCGCAGGTGAGACGGCTGTGTGTAACGACCACGCTCGGTCGGCAGACATCAGCGTGCAGTGACCGTCGCGACGAAGGGGCGTCCGCCGTGAAGATCGATCTGTTCAACGAGATCCAGAATCCCCGTCCGTGGCCGGCCGGTCACGAACAGCAACGCTTCCGGCGGGCCATCGAGCAGGCGAAGCTGGCCGACGAACTGGGTTACGGCTGCTGGTGGCAGGTCGAGCACCACGGGGCGGGCGAGTTCAGCCTGTCCTCGGCGCCGGAGCTGATGCTGGCGGCGATCGCCCAGCACACCGAGCGAATCCGGATCGGCCACTCGGCCGTGCTCGCGCCGGGACGCTTCAACCACCCGATCCGCGTGGCCGAGCGGGCGGCGACGCTGGACCACCTCAGCGGCGGACGCGTCGAGCTGGGCCTGACCAGGTCGACCATCCCGGAGTGGCGGCTGTTCGACATCTCCCCGGAGCAGGCCCGGGCGCAGACGCAGGAAGCGTTCGACATGATCCCGCGGATGTGGACCACGGACGAGTTCTCGCACGACAGCGAGAACTACCAGATCCCCACCATCTCCATCGGCCCCAAGCCGTTGCAGCAGCCGCATCCGCCGCTGTGGCAGGCCGCGGCCAGCCCGACCTCGTTCGAGGACGCCGGACGGCGCGGTGTGGGCGTGCTGGGCACGACGATGTGGGAGTCGCTGGAGCGGGTCGGCCGGATGATCAAGCTGTACCGGGCGGCGGCCGAGTCCTGCACCGATCCGGTGGGCTCGTTCGTGAACAACCAGGTCGGCTACTTCACGTTCGTGCACTGCGCGGAGACCGACGAGCAGGCCATGCGCAACGGCGCCGCCGCGGCCGCGGCCTGGTACACCGTGACGGCGCTGCGGTTCTTCGAGGCCGCCACCGAATTCGCCGCCACCATGCAGCGCCACCAGGATCTGCTGGACGCCCCCGACGGCGGCGGGCTCACCGGCGAGTTCCTGCGCGGCGAGATCGACAACGCGCCGACCGACGCCCAGCTGCTGATCGGCCGGGTGCTGCAGGGCGAGGACATACCCGAGGAGGAGGTGTTCACGGTGCTCAGCGCCCAGCAGTCGCTGATCGTCGGCAGTCCGGAGACGTGCCGCGAGAAGCTGCGCGCCTACGCCGATCTGGGCATCGACCGGCTGATGTGCCTGCACCAGATCGGCAGCATCCCCGACGAGGCGGTGACCACCAGCATCCGCCTGATCGGCGAGCTCATCCCGGAGTTCGATCGTTAGCTCGGGAACGTCCGGCGGTGTTCTAGGGTGACGGGCATGGAACGACCCGCCTGGGCGCCGCCGGACGTGGACATCGACCAGCCGAGCATCAGCCGGATCTGGGACTGGTTCCTGGACGGCTCGCACAACTTCGCGGTGGACCGCGAGGTGGCCAAGCAGATGCTCAAGCTGATGCCGGAGGGGCCGCGGATGGCCCAGGCCAGCCGCGCCTTCCTGCGCCGCGCGGTGCGGATGTGCGCCGACGCCGGGGTCACCCAGTTCCTGGACATCGGCTCCGGCATCCCGACCGTGGGCAACGTGCACGAGATCGCCCGCGCCGCCGACCCGCAGTCGCGCGTGGTCTACGTGGACACCGATCCGGTGGCCGTGAGCCACACGCGGCAGATGCTGGGCGGGGATCCGACCACCACCGTGCTGCGGGGCGACCTGCGGGACCCGCAGGCGATCCTGGACAGTCCCGAGGTGCGCGGGACGCTGGACCTGGACAGTCCCGTGGCGGTCATGCTGATCATGATCCTGCATTTCATCCACGACGAGGACGACCCGGCCGCCGTGCTGGCCCGCTTCCGGGAGGCGCTGCCGTCGGGCAGCATGCTGGTCGTCGCGCACGGCAGCCAGAACACCGAGAACATGCCGGACGAGCACCTGCACGGGGCCCGCAAGATGTACGAGAAGTCGGTGGCCCAGGTGCGGCTGCGGACCCGGACCGAGGTCCAGGCCCTGTTCGGCGGCTGGAAGCTCGTGCCGCCGGGCGTGGTGTGGATTCCCGACTGGCGGCCGGATCCGGCCGACGCGGTGCCGGCCTTCGACATCCCCAACGCCGGCTACGCCGGTGTCGCCGTCAAGCTCTGAGCCGCCTGCCGGCCCTTCTCCTGGTTCTCGGTGACATAGGGGCGAAGTTCGGCCTCGTACGCCCGGAACGCCGCCTCGTGATCGTCGGTGGCGATCAGGTGCCGGGCCAGCGACCGCGCCGCGGTGAGCGCCTGCGAGGTGCCCATGCCGCTGGTCGGGGCCGCGCAGTAGCCGGCGTCGCCGAGCAGCGCCACCCGACCCCGCGACCAGCGGTCGAGCCGGATCTGGCAGGTGGAGCCGAAGTAGTAGTCCTCGGCGGCGCTCATCGCGTCCAGCAGCCCCGGGATTTCCCAGCTGTGGCCGGCAAACGCCGCCCGGACCGCCTGTTCCTGCTCGTCACGGGGGCAGCGGTCGAGCTCGGGTGATTCGGTGGCGAACGACATGCTCACGGTCATGCGCCTCGGGTCACCGGAGCTGTACAGGTAGATCGCCGCGCCGCCGTGCTGCCAGAGCATGCCCTTGTGGTCGAGGCCGAGGTGGTTGGCCAGGCTGAAGCCGACGCCGGACAGGCCGAGGTGGGTCAGGCCCTGCTCGTCGAAGGCCAGCCGGCGCACGGTGGACCACACCCCGTCGGCCCCGATCACCACGTCGTACTCGGCCTTGTCGCGACGTTCGAACTCCACGTGACGACCGTCGATGGCGGTGATCGACTCGTCGAACACGTAGTGCGCGCGGTCCTTGGTGATGTCGTGCAGGAGGCGGGTCAGGTCGGCCTTGGGCACCTCCAGCTCGCCCGAGAAGACCTCGGCCGGCAGCTCGGCGACCATCGCGCCGGTCTCGTCGACCAACGTGGTGCCGCGCATCTTCGTGTCGAGGGCGCGGACCCGCTCCTCGATGCCCAGCTCGGCCAGCACGTCGAAGGCCGCGCCGCGGAAGTCGACGTTGTAGCCGCCGCCGCGCGGCTCGGGCGCCCGCTCCACGACGGTGACCTCGCAGTGGTCGGACAGGAAGTACGCGAGGGCGGGGCCGGCCACGCCCGCTCCGGAGATCAGCACCTTGGTCATGACACTGACTGTAGATCCGTCTTATCCATATGGTCAATCCAATTGGATAAACCGCTTGGTTAATTCCTGCGCTAGGCTCGTGACCATGGGCAACCGTGAGGATCTGCTGGCCGGGGCCAAGCAGTGCCTGATCGAGCGCGGCTGGGCGCGCACCACCGTCCGCGACATCGCGGCGGCGGCCGGCGTGAACCACGCGGCCATCGGCTACCACTTCGGCTCCCGCGAGGCGCTGCTCACGCAGGCCGTGATGGCGGCGATGGACGAGCTCGGCGACGAGATGGCGGCCCGGCTGGCCGGCGTCGACCCGGAGCACCGGTGGCAGGTGCTGATCGACACCTTCACCACGCACCGCACGCTGTGGGTGGCCCAGCTGGAGGCGATCGTGCAGGCCAAGCACAACGAGGAGATCCGCGAGCACCTGGCCGCCGGGCAGCGCGAGGCCCGGGAGGGACTCGGCGGCTCCGTGCCCAACGCCATCCTGACCGGCCTGATGCTCCAGTGGCTGGTCGATCCGGCGACCGCGCCGTCGGGGGCCGAGGTCGTCGCCGAGATCCGCGACCTCAAGCCCTGAGCACGTCCGCGATCAGCTTCGGGTCCTCCTCGGCCATGAAGTGCCCGCAGTCGACGGTGCGATGGTCGAGCTTCGGGGCCCAGGCCCGCCACCGCTCCTCGCCGCCGAAACCCCAGTCCTGCTGCAACACGGTGACCGGCATCTGGAACTGCCTGCCCCGGTCCGCGGTGTCGTGCTCGACGTCGATCGTGGCCGAGGCCCGGTAGTCGGCGACGATCGAGGACACCGCGTTTCTGCTGGAGTCCAGGTAGTGGGAGCGGATGTCCGGCGGGATGGCCTTAGGGTCGCGGGTCCAGGCGTCGAGGAAGTGGCCGAAGAACACGTCGGGGTCGGCGGCGATCATCCGCTCCGGCAGCCCGGGCGGCTGGGCCATCAGGTACAGGTGGAAGCCGACCGCGGCGGTCGTGCCGTGCATGACGTCCCACATGTCCAGCGTGGGCAGCACATCCAGGCAGGTCAGGCGGGTCACCTTGTCGGGGTGGTCGAGGCCGGCCCGGAAGGCGACCAGGGCCCCGCGATCGTGGCCGGCCAGCTCGAACTCCTCGTGGCCGAGATGCCGGGCGACGGCGACGATGTCGGCGGCCATCGTGCGCTTGTCGTAGCCGTGGTCGGGCTTGTCGCTGGCCCCGTAGCCGCGTAGGTCGGGGCAGATCACCGTGTGGTCGGCGGCCAGGTCCGCGGCGACGTGCCGCCACATCAGGTGGGTCTGCGGGAATCCGTGCAGCAGCACGATCGGCCGGCCGGCGCCGCCCGTCGCGACATGCAGGGCCACGCCGTCGGCGACGGGGATGCGGTGCGTCTCGAAGCCGGGAATAGTGGTCATGTGCACGAGCCTGCCGGCGGCGAATCAGCAACGGATCAGCAAGTCCGGTTCTCGGTCCTCGGCCCCGTCGCCGCCCATCTCGCTGGCTCTGGTCTGCCGCTGAAGGGTCCTCGCCACCGCGCCGTACTGGCCCGCCTGCTCATCGCGCGCCGCCGTGTGGTGCCAGTCTCGCGGCTCGTGTCCGACCTGTGGGACTCGCCGCCGGCCGGGGCGGTCGGCGCTGTCCAGACGTTCGTCGCCGACCTGCGCCGTGCGCTCGAACCCTCGCGCCCACCTCGCACTCCTCCACGCCTGCTCGTCACCCGCGGTCCCGGCTACGCACTGCTGGCCACGTCGGTCGACGCCTGGGAGTTCGAATCCCTTGTGCCCGAACGGATTCCCGAGGCGTTGGCAATGTGGCACGGTCCCGCCTACGCCGAGTTCGCCGAGGCGTCCTGGGCTCGCGCCGAACGCTCACGACTGGCCGAGCTCCGCTTGCAGGCCGTCGAACTCCTTGCCGCCCAACGGCTCTCCGGTGGTTCCGCCGCAGCCGCCGTGCCCGATCTCGACGCCCACGTCACGGCCCATCCCTGGCGCGAGGAGGGATGGCGGCTGCTGGCGCTGGCCCTCTACCGATCCGGCCGCCAGTCCGACGCCTTGGCCGTCCTCCGCCGGGCCCGGGCGATGTTGGCCGACCAGTTGGGCTTGGATCCCGGCCCTCGGCTGCGCTTGCTGGAAGCCGACGTGCTGGCCCAGGATCCCCGGCTCGACCCATCCGGGCTGTGGACGCGGGCGGCCGAGGTGTACGACCGGACCGTCGCAGTTGGTTCTCGCGCGCGGCTGGAGTCGACGGTCGGCCTGCTCCGCACCCTGGCCGTCACCGGCGGCCTTCGGGCCGCGCAGGAACACCGCCTCTCGGCCATCACCGCCGCCGAGGAGTTCGGCGATCCCGCCCTGACGGCCCGGGTCATCGGCGCCTACGACGTGCCGGCGATCTGGACCCGTAGCGACGATCCCGTGCAGGCGCAGCAGATTGTCGCCGCCGCCTCCAGGACCTTGGCCGCCCTGCCCGACCTTCCCGCATCGCGGTGCCGCCTGCTGGCCACCATCGCGATGGAGATGCGTGGCAGCCGATCGCCTAGCGGGCCTCAGGCCGCTGGCGAGGCCGAGGAGATCGCCCGCTCACTAGGGGATCCCGCGCTGTTGGCGTTCGCCCTCAATGGACGGTTCATGCAGTCCTGCACCCGCGCCGGCCTGTCTCCTCAGCGTGACGCCATCGGCGCGGAGCTGATCTCCCTCGGCGCCCGCCACGACTTGCCCACCTTCACCGTGCTGGGCCACCTCATCCGCGTCCAGGCCCTCGGCGCCGTTGGCGACTTCGCCGCCGCCTCCTCCCATGCCGACGCCGCCGACCTCCTTGCCACCCAACACGAACTGCCCCTGGTCGGCGTCTTCACGACCTGGTACCGAGCCATGCTTTCCCGCTCCGCAACAGCCTACCGCGAGGCTTCTCTGGTGCTTGCCGGCGCCGGAATGCCCGGTGTGGAACAGGGTTTGCTGCCTCTCGCCCTGTTCTCCCTTGACCACCAGGCCGATCCCGCCGCCGACTGGGGTCCGTACCGGCCGTGGATCGAGCCGTTCCTGCTGCTGGACGATCGCTCCGCCGCCCGCGACGCCCTGCACACCGCCCCCGAGCCGCCGGCCGACCTGATGTACGAGTTCCTGACCTGCCTCCAGATCACCGCCGCCCGCCACCTCGACGACCAGGGCCTGCTCCCTGCACTCCGCGCCCGGATCTCCCCCGCCGCCAAGGAATTCGCCGGGGCCGGCAGCGGTCTCGTACACCTGGGGCCGGTGGCCGACTACCTCAGCTGATCCCGCTGTCCGACCATCCGGGCGATCTCGACCCGCGACAGCGCGCCGAGTTTGACCGCTTCGGCAGCGCCGTGTCGATGGGCGCCGGCGCGACCACCGTCGCCGCGGTCGAGGCGTTCCAGAACGCCGGCAAACCGGTGCCGCCCATCGACGGTAAGGACCAGCAGGCTTCCTGGAGCTGTGGCAGCGGCAGAACTTGACCGCGATCGCCCCCGCGTATCCGGTCTACGAATGGCGGACCGCGGTCATCGCCGCCATCGACATCCTGTCCGGCAAGCAGGTGCCGAAGGAATGGATCCTGCCCCGGCCGGTGATCACCGAGGACACGCTGTCCCAGTTCATCACGCCGGGCATGCCGCCGTTGTTCTATTCCAGCTGCGGCTGCCAGAAAATGCCCGGCTTCCCGCAGAACCGGGGCGGGAAACAACCGTCACAGCGCAACGGTGACGTTGACGCGGTTCTTCCCGACCCGCTTCGCGACGGCCTGCCCGGTCACCGGCCCGCCGGGCAGGTCCAGCGTGAGCGGGCCGCCGTCGCCGGTGAAGTTCCGCCACCAGTTCTTGGCGTCGGCCACCATCACCTTGATCGTCACCACGTCGCCGGTCCGCCTGTACCCGACCGGGGTGCTGAAGGTGCGCCCGGAACGGCGGCCGGTGTAGCTGACAACGGTGATGTACCGGCCGATGAGCGGGCCGAACAGCCGAGAGCCGCGCATTCGATCCATCGACCGGTTGACCACGCCGACATAACGTCCAAATGCTGTGTCCTGAAAACTCATCGGTCCTCCAGATCGGCGATTACCGAAACTCTATCACCGGAAGTGGAGCACCTAGTCCACTTGCGTTAAAGTGAGAGTCATGAGCACCGAGACGTCTCACCTGCGCTCGGACGCCGCCGAGAACCGCGACCGCATCCTCGCCGCCGCCCGCGAGCTGTTCGCCGAGCGCGGTCTCGACGTGCAGATGGCCAGCGTCGCCCGCCGGGCCGGGGTCGGCGTGGCCACCCTCTACCGCCGTTTCCCCACCAAGGAGTCGCTGGTCTCAGCCGTGTTCGCCGGTCAGTTCCGCGCGTGCGTGGCCAACATGGACGAGGCCATAACCGATCCGGACCCGTGGCGTGGGCTGACGCGCGTGATCGAGGGCATCTGCGCCATGCAGGCTCACGACCGGGGCTTCAGCGCCGCGTTCCTGGAAGCCTTCCCCACCGGCGCCGAGGACGACCGCGCCCGTGCCGTGCACGACATCACCGTGCTGATCGAGCGGGCCAAGCAGTCCGGGCAGCTACGCGCCGACTTCGAGCCCACCGATCTGACGCTCGTGCTGATGGCCAACAACGGCATCGTCGCCGACACCCCCGAGGCCGCCGAGGCCGCGTCCCGGCGGCTGGTCGCCTACCTGCTCGACTCGTTCCGCGCCGAGCACGCCCGCCCGCTCCCGCCGCCCGCCTCGGTCGACCTGTTGGCAGCGCTGGCTAGCCCTTCTTCGCGAACTTTTCCTCAAGCCAGTCCATGGTCTCGTCCGTGACCGGATCCGTCATGTCGGCGAACCCGCCGTGCTTGCCCAGAAACGCCGTCACCGCCGGACAGACCGCCACGATCCGCCTGTCCTGCGCCTTGGTGTCGGCCAGCGCCTGCTCGATGAGCACCGTGGACAGTCCCTGGCCCCGGTAGGCGTTGTTGACCTCCGTGTGGTGGAAGACCCGCTGCTCGCCCCGGTCGAGGAAGGCGGCCAGCCCCGCGAGCTTGCCGTCGATCCGCAGCTCGTAGCGATTGTCCTTGCGTAGCACCTCGGTGTCGGTCACGCCCATGATCCTATGTCCGCCACGGGCCGTTCGGGTGATCCGGTGGCAATGCCGGTCACGCCCGGCTGCGGCGGGGCGACGATGGACCGATGGCACAGCACGTGAACAAGGGCATCCAGGTGTTCGGCGGCTCCATCAACGCCGACAACATCGCGGTCGGCGACAACGCGCAGGCCGGCACCACGACCGGCGAGCCGGACCGCACCGACAACACCTTCGACGGGGACGCGCACACAGTGGTTCAGGCCGGGCGGATCGATTCGGTCACCTTCGCCGGCCCCGAACAGCAGGCTGGCGGCGAGCCCCACGGCGACGCATAGTGTTCGAGTGACATCGAACAATGCGATCGGGGTCGGGATCGTCGGGCTCAGCGCCCACGGCGGTTGGGCGGCCGGGGCGCACGTGCCGGCGCTCAGGGGCATCGAGGGTTACGAGCTGAGGGCGCTCAGCGCCAGTTCACCCGAGTCCGGAAAGGCGGCGGGCGAGGCCCACGGCGTGCCGCTGGTCTTCGACACCGCCGAGGAGCTCGCCCAGCACCCTGACGTGGACCTCGTCGTCGTGACGGTCAAGGTGCCCTACCACGACGAACTCATCAAACCGGCGCTACAGGCCGGAAAGATGGTGCTCAGCGAGTGGCCGCTGGCGGCCGACCGGCAACGCGCCGAGGCGCTGACCGCCGCCGCGCGGGGCGTCCGCACGGCCATCGGCCTCCAGGCCCGGTCCGCGCCGGCCGTCCGCTACCTCCACGACCTGATCGCCGACGGCTACCTCGGCACCGTGCTGTCGACCACGATGGTCGGATCCGGCGGCGGCTGGGGCGCCACCTACGAGACGGACAGCAAGTACCTCATCGATGCCACCAACGGCGCCACCCTGCTGTCCATCCCCACCGGCCACAGCCTCGACGCCCTGACCGCGGTACTGGGCGACGTCATGGACATATCCGGTCACACCGTCACCCGGCGCCCCGAGGTGCATCACGCCGTCACCGGCGAAGCGGCCACGATGACCTCCCCCGACCAGGTCGCGCTCACGGCGATCCTGCAGTCCGGCGCGGTCGCGGTCGTGCACGTGCGGGGCGGCATGTCGCGGGCGACGAACTTCCGTTGGGAGATCAACGGAAGCGACGGCGACCTCGTGATCACGGCCCCGCCCGGGCTGTGGTGGATGAACGCCGTCACCATCTGCGGCGCTCACGGAGCGGAGACCGAGCTCGCAGAGCTGACCGTCCCCGCGCGCTACGAACGTGTGCTGCCCGGCCGGGCCGCCGAGCCCGCGTACAACGTGGCCCACCTCTACGCGGACCTCCGCGACGACATCATCGCCGGCACGAACCTCGTCCCGGGCTTTGCCCACGCCACCCGACTGCACGAGCTACTCGAGGGAATCCGCTAGCACGAAGTCCGGATCCCTGCGCGGCAAGACTCTCCCCGGCCCACGCCGGCGTCCGCGGCGACCTTGAGCGTCGTTTCTGCGTGATGCTGGTCTTCTTGAACTGCCACCTGGTCGCAGCGTTCCGACTGTCCGCGGTGGACGGTGATCGTTGCCGGCCTTCGCGTCGCGGCGTGGGCATTTGCTGAACCAGAGCCCGGAACTACGCGACTGTAGACTCCAGCCAGTCGAAGATCACCTGGTGGGCGCGGGACATCGCGCCCATGTGGCAGTGCTCGCCGGCGCCCTCGGCTTCCCGCAGGGTGACCAGCGTGGTCGGCGCGTTCACCAGCGCCGCCGCCACCTTTTCCGGCTGTCCCTTGAGGAACTGGTCGTTCTCCGCGTCCAGGACGAGCGTCGCCGACGTGATCCGGTCGGCGACGCCATCGAGGGTGTAGCGGCGGAACTCCCGCGCCAGTTCGGCGTCGTTGTCGACGCCCATCGCCCACACCCCGTTGCGCATGGCCCACCGCACCTGGGTGTTGAAGGCCCGCAGCATCGCCAGCACGGGAATCGCGGCGTCGTCGCGGCTCTCCTCGATCCAGCGGGTCAGGAACGGCGGCAGCGAGTTCGTCATGGCGGCGTAGAAGTCGAAGATGCCGTCGTCGAGGACGATCGCGGCCGGCCGCTGGTCGAACGCGGCCGCACGGGCCACGAGGTAGCCGCCGAGGCTGTAGCCGAACAGGGCGATGCGGTCGGGCGCGACCTCCGGCCTGGTCAGCGCGAAGTCGATCACCGGCGTGACCACGGCCTCCCAGTCGGGCCGGAACACCAGCCCCTGCTTGCGCAGCGCCGCGCCCTGGCCGGGGCCGTCGAACGCCAGCACGTTGTGACCACGGGCCAGCGCGGCGCCGGCGACCGCGAAGTACGACTCCTCCAGGGTGGAGTCGTAGCCGGAGTTGTAGATCACGGTCGGCCGCGGCTTGTCGTCGACGGTGTACAGGTAGCCGGGCAGAGTCGTGTCCTCGTAGGGAATCTCGATCTGCTCGAAGCCGAAGTCGAACAGTCCGGCGGCGGTGACGAAGGTGTCGCGGGAACGCTCCGACAGCTCGGCCACCTCGGGGTCGTTCTTCGGGTCGTCGCGGCGGTAGAACTCGGCGGTGCGGAAGTAGTTGGACGCCCGCAGCAACGCCTCCCGGGCGCTGACCTCGCGGCCGGCGGCCAGCGACGCCCGGCCCAGCGCCTCCACCCGCGTGGCCGTCGCCTTCCACTCGCGGTGCCAGGCGGCCTCGTCGCCCTCGGGAATGGCCCGCACGGTCGTGAGGATCTCGCCCAGGTCGGCGCCGCCGTAGTTGGCGAAGCCGGCGGCCCGCAGCGCCTCGAAGGAGAACGACTCGTCTTCGAACAGGAACATCATGACCTGCGCCTTTCACCGGAACGGATCGGTATCGTTCCATCAAGGTAGCTCCGTCTCTAGCGAGACGCAACCGTTCCGTTCCGTGTTAGGCTCGCGGCATGACGGTGGGCAAGGCGCTACACGACGACGTCACGGACGCGATCAGCACGGCCTTCTTCGAGGAGCTGGCCGCGACCGGCTACGGCCGACTGTCTGTGGACGCCGTGGCCAAGCGGGCCGGCGTGGGCAAGGCCGCGATCTACCGCCGCTGGCCGTCCAAGCAGCGCATGGCGGTGGAGCTGACGTCATCCGTCGCCGTGTCGGCCATCGACGCCCCCGACACCGGCAGCCTCCGTGGCGACGTGCGCCAGTTCCTGGCCAACGCGCGGGCCGCGTTGTCACATCCGCTGGCGCTGGCGATCATCCCCGACCTGCTGGCCGAGGCCCGGCGCAACGTCGAGCTGGCCGAGGCGCTGCTCAGCAGCGTTCGGGATCCGCGACGGGCCAGCTCCAGCGACATGGTGGCACGGGCGATCGAGCGCGGCGAACTGCCGGCCGACACGGATGTCGAGCTGTGCCTGGACTTCCTGGCCGGCCCCCTCTACTGGCGGCTGACCGCGATCAACTCCGAGCCGACCCCCGACTACCTCGACCGCCTCACCGACAAGATCGTGGCGGCATTCCGCGCCTGAGTGGCCTGGGACGCGGCTGAGCAGGCCGCGCAGTGGTCCGGGCGACATCTGCCCGCAACGACCGCGAGATGCCGCGATCACGGCGCTGCACGCGATGGTCCACCCCATGCCCGTCGAACTCGGCGAACCGGTGACCTATGACCGTGATGTCAAGGATCCACGATGGACCGTCGCCGTTGACGCGGCGGCAAAGGCCCTGGCCACGCTGACCGCCTGAACCGACTGCGTCTTCCCCGCGTAGTAGAGCGTGGAGATCCACGTCCACGCACTCGCGAGGAGAGGCACATGGCGGCCCGTCACCACTCTCGCACCCCGCAGCATCCGCTGCGGCCCTTCCTGCTTCCCCTGCTCGTCGGCGCGCTGGCGGTCTCGGGCCTGGTCGTCGCGAACGCCGCCGCCGCGTCGCACTGCCACGGCTCGGACACCCCGCTGCGCATCGCCGTCACGCCGGCGATGCTCGCCCCGGTTCACGCCATCGCCGACGCCTTCAACCACGACGCCGCCGACAACGACGGCCAGTGCGCCACTGTGGACGTCACCGCCGAGCCGGCCGCGCAGGTCGTGCAGGATCTGCCGGTCAACCCCGTCGACCCGCCCGCGCTGTGGATCCCCGACTCGGCGCTCTGGGTCCCGACAGCGCAGCAGCTCGAAGGTCGCGTCACCGGGCCGACGCCCCGGTTGGCCGAGCATCCCTCGATCGCCTCGTCGCCGCTGGTGATCGCCGCGTCGCCGCAGCAGGCCGGCAAGTTGACGTCCTGGCAACAGCTGGTCACCGGCAACGCCATGATCGCCGACCCCCTCAGCAACACGGAGGGCATCGCGACCCTGGCCCTCGCGCAACGCCTCTCCCCCGCGCCCACCGCCGCGCCGCCGCCGGAGCTCATCGCCGTGCTGCTGAAGCTCCGTAACGCCACTGTGGACAGCACGGCGGCGGCTTTCCACGCGCAGCAACAACACTCAGATGCGGTGTTCACCACCACCGAGCAGTCCGTCGTCGCCCACAACGCCAATGGCGGCGCCAAGGCCGTGGCCGTCTACCCCACCGAGGGCAGCGTCCTGTTCGATTATCCCGTCGTGCGCGTCACCACCTCCACCGAGCCGGCCGGAACCGACGCCGCGGCAACGGCCTTCGAGGCCGAGCTCCACTCGGCCCGGTCCATGGGCATTCTCAGCGCCGCCGGCTTCCGCGACCCGCGCGCCGTGGCCTCGTCGTCGTGGGGCGGCAAGGACGGCGTGCGCTCCCAGACGCCGAAGCTCATCCCCGCCCCGACCGCCGACCAGGTCGCCACCGTGATGCGGGCGTGGAGCGTCGTGCACCTCGACGGCCGCACCCTGGCCGTGATCGACACCTCCGGCTCCATGAAGGATCCGATGCCCGACGGGCAGTCCCGCATCCAGGTCGCGCGCGACGGGGCGCTGGCCGGGCTGTCGCTCATGCCGGACAGCACGTCCGTCGGCCTGTGGACGTTCTCGCTCACCACCTCCGAACTCGTGCCGCTGGGACCGCTGGGCGGCCTGGACAACCGCGTGCCGCAGCGGCTCGCCCTGCAACAGGCCGGCGCGACCCTGCCCGGCCGCGTCGGCGGCAGCACCGCTCTCTACGACACTGCCCTGGCCGGCTACGAGGCGTTGAAGGACGGCTTCGACCCGACCAAGGTCAACGCCGAGGTGCTCATCACCGACGGCCGCAACGAGCGGGCCGGCGGCCTCGACCTCAACGGCCTGCTGGCCCGGTTGCGCGCGGAGGCCGACCCCAGCCGCCCCATCGAGATCATCGGCATCGGGCTGGGCCCGGACGCCGACATGGGCGTGCTCAACCAGATCGCCGCCGTCACCGGCGGCAAGGCCTATCAGGCCCTGGACGGCGCCGCTTTCCGTGCCGTGTTCTTCGACGCGCTGAGCCGCCGCCCGTGCACCTCAAGCGTCTGCTGACTCGTCCTGCGCCTCGACGCCGTCCCGGTCGGCCCACTCCAGCAGCGGCTCCAGTCCGTGTGCGACGTCGTCGATACCTTCGTGGAGGTCCCCGAGCTCGGCGAACCGGGCCGGCACGGTGGCGATGGTGAAGTCGCCCGGCTCGACGTCGGGCAGCTCGTCCCAGCGGATCGGCGTCGACACCGTCGCCTCGGGATTGCCGCGCACCGAGTAGGCGCTGGCGATGGTGTGGTCCCGGGCGTTCTGGTTGTAGTCGACGAACAACGTGCGGGGGTCCCGGTCCCGCCGCCACCATGTGGTGGTCACGACGTCCGGCGCACGCCGCTCCACCTCGCGGGCGAAGGCCAGCGCGGCCCTGCGCACCTCGCCGAACTCCCAGTCCGGCCGGATGCGCACGTACACGTGCAGGCCGCTGCCGCCGGAGGTCTTCGGATAGCCGGTGATCTTCAGCTCGTCCAGCAGCTCGTGCACCACGCCGGCCACCCGGCGCACGGTGTCGAAGCCGCATTCCGGCATCGGGTCGAGGTCGATGCGCCACTCGTCGGGCCGCTCGGTGTCGGCCCGGCGCGAGTTCCACGGGTGGAACTCCACGGTCGACATCTGCACCGACCAGATCACGTCGGCCAACTTGGTCACGCACAGCTCGTCGGCGTACCGCTTGTAGCGCGGGAAGTGCACCCGCACGGTCTCCAGCCACGGCGGCGCACCGGCCGGCACCCGCTTCTGGTGCACCTTCTCGCCGCTGGTCCCGGTCGGGAACCGGTGCATCATGCATGGCCGCTCCCGCAGCGCCCGCACGATGCCGGGACCGACGGCCAGGTAGTAGTTGGCCAGGTCCAGCTTGGTCTCACCGCGGGCGGCGAAGTAGACCCGGTCCGGGTTGGAGATCCGCACCGGGAGGCCGTCGACGTCCAGCTCGACCGCGCTCGCCACCCGCTCACGGTAGCTCCCCGACGCCGGACGCACCCGGCAAGCGCAGCACGAACCGCGCGCCAACGGCGCTGTCCTCGATGGTGAGCGTGCCGCCGTGCCGGACCGCGATGTCCCGGGCCAGGGCCAGCCCCAGCCCGGAGCCGCCCCCGTCGCGGGCCCGTGCGTCGTCCAGCCGCACGAACCGGTCGAACACACGTTCACGCTCGTGCACGGGGATGCCGGGGCCGTCGTCGAGCACCTCGACCTTGACCACGTCCGGGTCGCGGGCGTCCATCCGCACCCGCACGATCGAGTCGGCGTGCCGGACGGCGTTGTCGATCAGATTGCGCAGCAGCCGCTCCAACTGCCCGAGCTCGCCGCGCACCATCGCCGGAATCTCCACACTGGCCAGCACCCTCGGCCCGACGCCCAGCGAGGAGTGCACGGCGGCCTCCTCCGCCACCACGTCGGAGAGGTCCACCAGCTCCGTCGACAGCGGCCTGTCCCCGGTGAGCTGGAGCAGGTCACTGGTGATCCGCTGGAGCCGGTCCACGTCCAGCAGCGACCGTCGGGCCACCGACTTCCAGTCGGCCCGGCCGGGGTGGGCCAGCGCCACCTCCAGCCCGGTGCGCAGGCTGGCCAGCGGGCTGCGCAGCTCATGGCTGGCGTCGGCGACGAACCGCTCCTGCTGCTCATGGGACCGCTCCAACCGGTCCAGCGTCTCGTTGGTGGTCGAGGCCAGCTTGGCGATCTCGTCGCGGGACCGCGGCACCGGCACCCGGCGGTCCAGCCGGCTGCCGCTGACCACCGACAGCTCCTCGCGGATCGCCTCCACCGACCGCAGCGCCCGTCTCAGCGCGAACCACGCCGCCAATGCGGCGATCACCGTCGCCAGCGGCACGAAGAAGGCCATGGTGTCGTCGAACAGCTTCAGCGTGCCCTGCGTGTCCCAGGGCAGCACGAACAGATACGCGGTGTACGGGCCGGCGACCCGCCCCAACGCGGTGTAGGTGCGGAACTCCCGCCACTGCGGATGCTCCACCGACCGTAGCGTCACATCCACCTCGGTGTTCCAGTCGGCCGGCGCGCCGACCGGCGCCGGGCCCGGCGGCGTCCACTGTGGACGCAGACGAGTGATCTCGTCGCTGACCTTGGCGACCCGGCCGGACCGGTCCAGCAGGACGTACATCTCGTCGCCGCTGAGCTGCGGGTCCCGGTCGCTGGCGACGGCGTCGACCAGCCGGGTCAGCTTGCTGCCGGCTAACCCCTCGGCCTGAATGGACAGCCGGGTGTCGACGAACGCTCGGATACCGATCCAGCCGAGCGTGAACAGGCTGCCGCAGACCAGGAAGGTCGCCATCACCATGCCGGTCCGGATCGAGGCCGGCCACCACCTAGTCATCGTCGGCCAACCGGTAGCCCGTGCCACGCACAGTGGCGATGGTGTGCCGCCCGAACGGGGTGTCCAGCTTGCGGCGCAACGCGCTCACGTACACCTCCACGATGTTCGGGTCGCCCTGGTAGGCCATGTCCCACACCTCGTCGAGGATGTCCTGCTTGGTCACCACCGCGCCGTCGTGCCGCATCAGGCATTCCAGCACCGCGAACTCCTTGGACGTCAACGTCACCACCTGCCCGGCCCGGCGGACCTTGTGCTTGGCCGGATCCAGCACGAGGTCGCCGAACTCCAGCATGGTCACGGCGGCCACCCGCCCGCGACGGGTCAGGGCGCGCAGCCGGGCCGTCAGAACGACGTAGGAGAAGGGTTTGCTGAGGAAGTCGTCGGCGCCGGTGTCCAGCGCCTCGGCCTCGTCGTACTCGCCGTTCTTGGCCGTGAGCATGAGGATCGGGGTCGTGTTGCCGAGCGCCCGCAGGCGCTCGCACACCTTGTACCCGTTCAGCCCGGGCAGCATGATGTCCAGCACGATCACCTGATAGGGGTGCTCCTGCGCGCGATGCAGGCCCTCGATCCCGTCGTGCGCGAGGTCGACGGCGTAGCCCTCCGACTCCAGTCCCCACTGGAGCGACTCGGCCAACCGTTTCTCATCCTCGACGACGAGCACTCGCATGCCTCGATCCTCCCAGATCCCGCCGACAGATCCTGAAGGGAACTTCAGGTCGCTTCAGGAGGCGTTCAGGTGCCGCCCGCCATCATCGCCGGGTCAGTCGTGGAGCGAACGCGGGAGAGCACAGTGGACAGTCCGACAGCGGCCGAAGTGGTCGACGTGGTGAAGGTGTACGGCCGCGGGGACACGGCGGTGCGGGCGCTCGACCACGTGTCCGTGAACTTCCCGGCCCGCCGGTTCACCGCGATCATGGGGCCGTCGGGCTCCGGCAAGTCGACGCTGATGCACTGCCTGGCCGGGCTGGACACGGTGGACTCGGGGCGGGTCCGCATCGGGCGGCACGAGGTGACCGGCCTGTCCGACGCCGCGCTGACCCGGCTGCGTCGGGACCATGTCGGCTTCGTGTTCCAGTCCTTCAATCTGCTGCCCACGCTGACCGCCGAGGACAACATCCTGCTGGGATCGCGGCTGTCGGGCCGTCCGGTGGACCGGCGGTGGTTCGACACCGTGATCGACGTGTTGGGCCTGCGGGCGAGGCTCGGGCACAAGCCGGGCGAGCTCTCCGGCGGCCAGCAGCAACGCGTGGCCTGCGCGCGGGCGTTGGTGGGCCGGCCGGACGTGGTGTTCGCCGACGAGCCCACGGGCAACCTCGACTCTCGTTCCGGCGCGGAGGTGTTGGGTTTCCTGCGCGCGTCCGTGCACGAGATGGGGCAGACCGTCGTCATGGTGACGCACGATCCGGTCGCCGCCTCCTACACCGACCACGGCGTGCTGCTGGCCGACGGGCGCATCGCCGCGCACCTCCAGCGGCCGACCACCGACACCGTGGTGTCCGCGCTGGCGAATCTGGGGGCGTGATGCTGCGTACGGTCATCGCCGGGCTCAAGGCCCGGCCCAAGCGGCTGCTGCTGTCGGCGGTCGCCATCGCGCTCGGCGTGGCGTTCGTGTCCGGCTCGTTGATCCTGGCCGACTCCCTGCACGCGGGGGTGCGCGCCGCCGTCGCGTATCAGCTGCGTGGGGTGGACGTCGATGTCACGGTGAAGCGTGGCGGCGATCTGGACGACGCCACCCTGAACAAGCTGCGCCAGGTGCCGGGCGTCGCCGCGGCGGAGGGACGAACCACCGTCGGCGCGCCCATGCTCGTCGACGGTCACGCCAAGGACGCCGGCGCGATGGTGCTGCCGGCCGACGAGCGACTGCGGCCGTTCGACCTCGCTGACGGGCGGCTGCCGGCCAAGGCGGACGAGGTCGCGACCGCCACGGAGACCGGGTATTCGCCGGGGCAACACGTGACGGTGTTCGACCCGAACGGCCAGCAGCACCAGTACACGGTGGTCGGCACGTTCAGTCGCCCGACCGACGCCGGCATCGGCGCGCCGCAGATGGTGCTCACTGTGGAGGGCGCGCGTCCGTTGACCGCCGGCGGCGGCTACCACGAGATCGCCGTGCGCGCCGCGCCCGGGGTCAGCGACACGGAGCTCGTGGACCGTGTCGCGCGGGCCGTGCCCGGTTTCGATGTCGTCACGGGCGAGCAGGCGGCGGCGCAGCTGCTCAGCAACGCCGCCCCGGACTCGGCCGGCCTGACCAAGTTCTTCACGGCCTTCGCGGTGTTGGCGATGGTGGTGGCGGCGCTGGTGATCGTCAACTCGTTCACCATTCTCGTCACGCAGCGGACCCGTGAGCTGGCCCTGCTGCGCTGTGTCGGCGCCGGTCGGGCGCAGGTGTTCGCCAGCGTGCTGATCGAGGCCGTTGTCGTGGGCACGGTGGCGTCGGTGGTGGGCCTGTTCAGCGGGCTGGGCATCGCCGCCCTGTTGCAGCTCGGCAACCCCGCCGGCGTGCATGTGCCGCTCAGTGCGCGGACTGCCGTCGAGTCGCTGGCCATCGGTGTGCTGGTGACCGCGCTCGCCGCCGCCCTCCCGGCCCGTGCGGCCACCCGGGTCGCGCCCGTGGAGGCCCTGCGGACACCGCTCGAAGGCAAGGCCGCCCGCGCCGGCAAGCTGCGCACCGTCGGCGCCGTGCTGGCGCTGGTGGTGGGTGTCGGGGCCGGTGCCGTGTCGCTCGGCGCCGATCAGGACACCGGGGCGGCGTTGGTTGTCGTGGCGATGGTGGCGTTGCTCGTGGCCGCCCTGGCCGTCGGTCCTCTGCTGGTGGGTCCCGTGGTGCGGGTGATGAGCGCCGTCTTCGCACCTGCCTTGGGACAGCCCGCGAAGCTCGCCGCCCTGAACGCCGACCGCAACCCCAAGCGCACCGCCGCCACCGCCGCCGCGCTGACCATCGGGCTGGCTGTGGTGTCGCTCGTGACCACCGTGACCGCCGGTCTCGAGGCCGGTCAGAGCCGTGGCGTCGACCAGCAGGTGTTGGCCGACTTCACCATCACCAACGCCATCGGCAAGCGCCTGCCCGACAATCTCGCCGCCACGCTCGGGCACATCCCCGGCGTCGAGGTGACCGCACGGCGGGCGTCGTTCACCGGCGAGCTCGGTTCGTACGGCGGCTTCGGCATGACCGCCATCCAGGGCGACGCCCTCGGCCTCGTGCTGCGTCCCGTCGTCCTCTCCGGCTCGCTCGACCGCCTCGGCCCCGGCGAGCTGGCCATCAGCAAGCAACTCGCCACGGAGACCGGTCTCAAGGTCGGCGACACCGTTCAGGCCAAGGTTCCCCTCCGCATCGTCGCCGTCTACGACAGCCAGCGCGCCCCCGGCGCCGACCTGGAGCTCGCGCTCGTCGACTTCGCCCAGCAGCCCGCCATCACCCCCGATGGCGGCACCACCTACGACGAGAGCCTTCTGGTGAAGACTCAGTCCACTGTGGACTCTTCTCGGCTGGAGCAGGCTCTTGCCGCCGACCCCCTGTTCGAGGTCAACAGCCACTCCGACATCAAGGCCCAGCTCACCAAGCCTTTGCAGGGCACCCTCAACCTCTTGTGGGCTCTCACCGCCCTTGCCGTGCTCATCGCCTTCGCCGGCATCGCCAACACCCTGTCCCTTTCCGTCTTGGAACGCACCCGCGAATCCGCCCTCCTCCGCGCCCTCGGTCTCACCCGTGGCGGCCTCCGTGCCACCGTCATGACCGAGTCCGTCTTCGTCGCCCTGCTCGGCGCCGTCTGCGGCCTCTCCGTCGGCATCGTCTCCGCCTGGCTCCTCGCCCGCGTCGCCTCCACCGACGCCGAACCCGTCCTGTTCTCCCTCCCTTGGCCCCGCCTAGCCATTCTCTTGGCCGCCGCCGTCCTGGCCGCTCCCCTCGCCGCCCTAATCCCCGCCCGCCGCGCCGCCCGGCAGTCCCTCACCGCCTCCATGACCGAGCAGTAGCCTTCCCACGCCGCCGCAGGATCACCGCCGCCACGGCCGGTCCGGTCTCCCATCCCTGACCGGACCGGCCCTTCCGGCCGCCCGGATACCTTGCACACCAACCCCTTCGCCGCCACTGCCCGCACACACACCCCATCCGGCAGCCGTACTTCCTCTGCGCCTAGGGAGCCCATCCGCCAGCCCCGTCAAGCTGCTAGAGCCTGTCTTCAAAGCCAGATCAGCAGCACCGCCAGATCAACCATGCCCTGATACGACACCGCGGTCTTGTCATAACGCGTCGCGATCGCCCGATACTGCTTGAGCCGCGCGAAACACCGCTCCACCACGTTGCGCCGCTTGTAGGCCTGCGCGTCGAACACCGGCGGGCGGCCCCCGCCACGACCGCGCCGCGCCCTGTTGTCCCGCTGGTCACGACGCTCCGGGATCGTGGCCTTGATCCCCCGCCGACGCAGATACGCCCGGATCGCCCGACTGGAATAGGCCTTGTCCGCCAGCACCCGGTCCGGGCGGGTCCGCGGCCGGCCCCGACCCGCGTACGGAAACCGGACCGCGTCCACGACCTGCGTGAACATCGTGCAGTCGTTGACGTTGCCCGCGGTCAGCAGCACCGACAGCGGGCGGCCGTGTCCGTCACAGGCGAGATGGATCTTGGTGGTAGGACCGCCACGAGACCGACCGATAGCATGATCATCTGGTTCGCTATGCCCACCACGCGACCCGTCAGCCCCCTGTGTGCGACGTGCTGGCACCACGGGCGCCAGCAGCGTGCTGATGGGCACGCACGATGCTGGAATCGACCGACACCTCACGGTCCAACTCGTCAACCGCCTCGGCGATCACCCGCACCCGGGCGACCAACACGCTCAACGTGCCGTCGCGGGCCCACCGCCAGAACCGGGTGTAGACCGTCTTCCACGGCCCGTACCGCTCGGGCAGATCCCGCCAGGCGACCCCGGTCCTGGCCTTGAACAACATTCCGTTGATCACCCGACGGTCATCGACCCGGGGACGACCTTTCACACCGGACGCCGGCAACAGCGCTTGGATGGCCTGCCACTGCTGGTCAGTCAGTTCATGCCTACGCACCACAACTGGAGATCAAACCAGATCGGCCACAACCCCTTTGAAGACAGGCTCTAGCCCCTTGGGCCCAGCCCTTCCCTTCTCGCCCTGCCCATGCCCATGACGCGCCCTGTCCATGTCCCTGCCCTCACCACCGCCCCACCCCAGCCACCGCCATGGCTTGCCACGCCACTGCCACTGCCCCATGCCTCGCCCGCGCTCAGCCCTACCCGCGCCGCGTCTCACACACGCCTCCCTCCGCGCCATGCCCGCGCTCACCCTCGGGCGCTGCTCACGTTTGTCCCTCGGCGCCCTACCCTCAACCGCGACCGCATCGACCCGGTCGCCTTATAGCCATGGCCTCGTCTGCACGTCCGCCTCGTCTCAACCTGCCCGCGCCCCAACCACTCCCCTCTCTCGCCGTGCCCAGCTCGCGCCCTGGCCGCGACCAGCGTCGCGTCACCTGCTTCCCAGTCCGAGCGCGCCAGGATTCGGAGCCAGCGGGGCACGCACGTGACGACCGAACTGGGGGCTTCAGTCGAATGACCGGCCGGCCGACTGCGGGCCGGTCAACTCCGCCCACCGGTCGAGTTCGTCGAGGTCACCCGGGCCGGACTGGAGCGTGAACAGGCAGCGGTCGACGCCGGCCTCGGCGAAGGCGCCCAGCATCGACGGGATCGCGCCGAACAGCGTGACCGGAACACGCTTTCCGGCACGGTGACGAAGGCTCGCGATCCGGTCGGTCAGCTCCCGCACGGACGCGAGGTGTCCGCACTGCGGCAGCCAGCCGTCGCCGAAGGCCAGCACGCGGTCCTCGACACCGGGACCGTTCCCGCCGACCAGGACCGGCGGATGGGGGCGCTGGACCGGCTTCGGCCAGGACCAGAGCGGCTCGAAGTCGGCGTGCGGACCGTGGTGCTCGGCCTCCTCGGACGTCCAGATCGCCCGCATCGCCTGGACGCGATCGGCCAGCACGGCCATGCGCCGGCGCGGGTCCGTGCCGTGGTTCGCGAGTTCTGCACGGTTCCAGCCGGCGCCGACGCCGAACTCGAAGCGGCCGCCGGACATGCGGTCCAGGCTGGCGACCTCCTTGGCCGTGATGATCGGATCCCGCTGCGGCACCAGGCACACCGCCGTGCCCAGCCGCAGCGTCGTCGTCACGGCCGCCGCGGCGGCGAGCGCGAGGAAAGGGTCGTAACTGGAGGCGTAGTCACGAGGCGGGCGATCGTCGTCGCGCCGGCTGGCCACCGGGATGTGCGTGTGCTCGGCGTAGAAGAGCGACTCGAAGCCGCGTTCCTCGACCGCGCGGCCGAACTCGGCCGGCGTCAGACCCTCGACCCCCGCGAACACCGCGATCCCCAGCTGCATGCGCGGCACGCTATCCCGGGGACTTTCCGCTGCCCACAGAGTTATCAGTGCTCGGATGAAAAGCTTTCCATTGACAGCCTGGTTCCGGTAGTCCTATGGTCGCTGACGCAAGACATCGGATGTTCTGGCCCACCGCAGGGCCGTTCTCCCGCCGCCCGATGTGTACCCCTGTCGTTCGCCGCCAGGAAGGACACACGGAAACAATGTCGGAATCCCTGCCGCAACCGTCCCGTCGAACCGTGCTGCGCACGCTGGCCGTGACCGCGCTCGCCGCGCCGCTCGCGCTGCGACCGCTGACCGCCCTCGCCGTGCCCGCGGCGACCACGCTCTGGCATCCCAATCCCGCCACCGACGGACTCAAGGCGTTCGAGGGCATCGAGGCCGACCGGGGCAACAAGCACCCGGGCCGCAAGTACGTCGTCGTCGAGGACGACCACTACCGCTTCAACATCTGGGCCGACGACCGGGACACGACCGGCGGCGGCGACCGCCAGCGCACCGAGTCGAAGGGCATGGTGCAGAACGGCACGGCGCTCAAGATGCACAACGGCGAGACCTGGACCATCAACTACGACATGTACATGCCGTCATCCCTGCATGGCACCAGCAAGTTCACCCACATCTTCCAGACCAAGACGCCGTCGACCAACGGCGGCCCGTGGGTGACGATCGACCTCAGCCGCGACGGCAGCACAGAGATCATCCAGGCTCGCGCGTACGCCAACTCGGGCTCGCCGGCGATCGCCAAGACGAACCTGGCGCCGCTGCGGGACAAGTGGATCAATATCACGCTGACGCTGACGCCCGGCTCCAAGGGCAAGGCCGCGGCGATCATCCGCAGCGGCGCCGGCACGAGCGCGCCGATCGCCGCGCAGGGTCAGCTGTCCAATGTGAACATTCCCGACGAGGGCGACTACGTGCGGCCCAAGTGGGGCATCTACCGGTCGGTGCAGAGCGCCAAGTCCGACATCCTCGACACCTACCTGCTGTTCAAGAACTACACGGCGTCGAAGGCCTAGCCGAGTGACAGAGGTCAGCCTAGCCTAAGTTAGGCGAGGCTGACCTACTCGACCACGGAAGGCACCTGCGCATGCGCGTCGCGATGTTCGGCTACCAGACCTGGGGTCACCGCACCCTGCGCGCCCTGATCGACGCCGGCCACGAGGTCGCCCTGGTGGTCACCCACCCGGTCAGCGACCACGCGTACGAGCGGATCTGGGCCGACTCGGTGGCCGACCTGGCGGCGGAGCACGGCATCCGGGTGCTGCTGCGGGAACGCCCCGACGACGCCGCGCTGCTGGCCGAGCTGCGCGCCGCCGACCTGGACCTGATCGTGGCCAACAACTGGCGGACCTGGCTGCCGCCGGAGGTGTTCGCCCTGCCCCGGCACGGCACGCTCAACATCCACGACTCGCTGCTGCCGGCCTACGCGGGCTTCTCCCCCATCATCTGGGCGCTGCTCAACGACGAGCCCGAGGTCGGCGTCACCGCGCACATGATGGACGGCGAGCTCGACGCCGGCGGCATCGTGCGCCAGCAGTCGGTCGAGGTGGGTCCGAAGGACACCGCCACCGACCTGTTCCACCGCACCGTCGACCTGATCGCGCCGATCACCGCCGAGGCGATCAAGCTGATCGAGCAGGGCTTCGAGCCCCAGCCGCAGGACCGGTCCAAGGCCAGCTTCTTCCACAAGCGGGCCAAGCGGGACAGCCTGATCGACTGGAACTGGACGCCCGAGTACATCGAGCGCATGGTGCGAGCCCAGTCCGACCCGTACCCCAACGCCTTCACGTACCACCGCGGTCAGGAGTTGCGCATCGTCAAGGCGTCCGTGTCGACCGGCCACTACGGCGGCACCCCGGGACGCATCTTCTACCGCGAGGGCGACGGTGTGGTCATCGTCGCCGGCCCGGACTCCCGGCGTGGCACCTTCCCGGGCCTGGTGGTCGAGCGCGTGCGCACGGCCGACGGCGCCGAGCACGCCGCCACCGACTACTTCACGACCATGGGCGGCTACCTCGCTAACAGCTGACCTGCTTCGTTTCGCCGCGGGCCAGCGTGACCTGAACGGTTCGGCCGGGGCATTGGAGGGTCCAGCTCTCCTCGATGCTCCGGCCGTCCGGGCCGGGCCGGATCGACGGGTTGACGTCCCAGGTGAACGGGCCGTCGGCGGTCATCGCGGTGCGCAGGCCGGGTTTGGACAGCTCCAGCTTCGTGCCGGTGGGGACGTTGCCGGTGATCCTGCTGTGGTACTTGGGGTTTGCTGCCCCTTCGGCGTCGCGGAGCAACGCCTCCCGTTCCCCGGCGTACTGGCTCAGGACGCTGCTCGCGAATGGCCCGTGGTTGCCGTCGCCGTTGAGTTCGGTCTCGAAACCGAGGCCGCCCGTGGTGAAGTACGACCATTCCTCGGCGGTGCCGCTGGTCTCGTACAGCTCGCGGCTCAGGCGGCTCGGGTAGCCGTTGGCCTCGGCCATCTCGTTGCCCAGTTCCGCGTAGACGGCTTCGTCCGGCGTGAGTGGGCTGGCGTTCCGGCCGGGCGGGCGCAGGTTCATGTCGCCGTAGGTATGCAGACCGACCAGGACCGTGACCTGGTGTCCGGTGACGAGGTCGCGGATGTTCTGCGTCTCCGGCTCGGAGAACGCCTTCGGGCCGCGGTAGTCACCGCCGGTCCTGTCGCCGCTGGAGCCCGGGCCGCCCCAGTTCACGCCGAAGTTGCGGTTCAGGTCGACGCCCGCGTCGTCGGCGCCGGTGTCCGGGTCCACCTTCGTGCCGCAGGTGGGGTCGCAGTTCTTGCGTTTGTCCGGGATCCGGCCGCTACGGGAGGCCTCGAAGCCGTCCGGGTTCACCACCGGCACGACGATCACCCTGGCGTGGTCGAGCAGGGCCGTGATCCGCGGGTCGCGGCCGTCCTGTTCGGCGAGGTCCATGGCGAACTCGGTGGCGACTTCCACGCCCGGCCACTCGTTGGCGTGGATGCCGCCCATCAGCAGGAACACTGGTCGGCCGTCGTCGGTCTGGACGTGGTGGGCGATCTCCAGCGCCGGCACCGCCTTGCCCTGCACCGACTTGTGCGGCAGGTCCATCATCCGTACGACGTCAGGCCGCGCCTTCGCCGTCTGCTCCAGGTCGGCCCGCACATCGGCCGGCTCCCGGTAGTCGTTGCGGCCGCTGGGTAGCGTTGAGGCCCCGGTCGGATGGCGTGCGTCGGCCAGCACCTTGCCGTCGTACGTCTTCGGGGTTGTGGTGGTCGGCGGTGTCGCGGCGGGCGTGCTGCACGCCGCGAGCGCAGCGGTGACGACAACCGCCACCGCCGCCGCTCTCGTGGCTCGGGTCAACTCTGGGGCGCCTCGTGCGGCACCGGCCACAGCTCCACCGGGTCCTGGTCGGCGCTCGGCATGTCCGCCGCGATCTCTAGGGCCCTCGCCTCGTCGGGCACATCCAGCAGGTAGAAGCTGGCCATGTACTCCTTGGTCTCCAGGTACGGGCCGTCGGTCACCGCAGCCTGGCCGTTGACCCGGCGGACCAGCTTCGCCTCGTCTGCGTCGCCGAGGCCGTAGGCGCCGAGCAGCTCCCCGCTCTCGCGGTAGCGCGTGTTGAACGCGTCCTGCTTGGCGATCACCTCCTGCAACTCCTCCGGCGGCAGCGACGACCACTTCTCCTTGTTGCCGTAGATCATCAGCAGGTACTTCATCGTGCTGCTCCCTCGTCCGTGGGGCCCGGTCTCCGTGGGCCCCTGTCCTCCGTGAGCCTGTCGCTGCCTAGTCGGAGCCTCCGCCGCCACCCTCTACATTTCGCCGACGCCACTTCCCATATTCGCACCAGCAAATGCCACATGTGGCCCACACTCCGCTCCCAGCGCCGCCTGCGGACCACATGTGGCAAAAAAGTGCGGGGCCTTCGTGTAGAGATGTCCGGCGAGGCTCCGACCCCTCGGTGCAACCCGAGGGAAGGAACCGAAATGGACACTACCGTCACCGCCCGCCGCACCCTGCCGGTGTGGGCCGTCAGCGTGTTGGCCCTGCTCGTCGCCGCCGTCGTCACCGAGATCTACGGCCTGCTGCTGCCCGTCGTCGGCATCCCCATGATCGTCGGCAACGCCTTCGACACCGCCCCCAGCGCCATCACCGTCGGCATGTTCGCCATGGGCTGCGCCGTCAGCGGCTTCTGGGGCACCATCTTGGCCATCCTGATCGCCCGCTTCGCCCGCAGGCCCGCAGGCACTTATGTCGTCACCACATCAGTCCTAGTGGCCGTCTCCCTGATCGCTCCCATGGCCGGCGTCGGCCCCCTGTCCACGCGCATCGCGCTGGCCGTCGCCCACCTCATCGCCGCCGCCATCGTGATTCCGGCCGTCGCCCGCCGGCTGAGCTGATCCGGCGAGTGGCTGTCGTCGACGCGGCAGCCACTCGCCGGCCTCACTCCGGCGGCGCGTCGTCTGCGCTGATCCGTTCACGGTCGCGGAAGGCGCCTGGGCTGGCGCCCGTCTCGCGCTGGAAGAACTTGCCGAAGTTGGTGGGTTCGGTGAAACCGAGGCGGCTGGCGATGGCGGACGCGGGGAGGTCGGTGTGCACCAGGAGGCGCTTGGCCTCCAGGGCGACGCGGGCGTCGATCAACGCCTTGGCGGAGCGGCCGGTGGCGGCCTGGCAGGCACGGTTGAGGCTGCGCAGGGAGTAACCGACCCGGGCGGCGTAGTCGTTGGCGTTGCGGGTCGTGGCGAAGTCCCGCTCGAGGTCGTGCTGGAACTTCGCGTAGGTGTCCTCGTGCGCGGCGGGTGGGCCGTCGGACGGCAGGCGCGCGATGCGAAGGAGCAGCGCGCCGAGAAGTTGGCGCAGCAGAGCGATGGTCACCGGCTCGTCCACGGCCCGGTGGTACTCGGCCATCAGCTCCCTGACGGCCCCGGTGAGCGCCGGCCGTTCCTCGGGCGGGACCGTCCAGGCCACCTGGCTGAACGGGCTGAGCAGTGGTCGGACGGCCGCCAGGCGCTGCGGGAACGTGTCGGTGAACAGCACCATCAGCGCTTCCAGCGGACCATCGGTGGCGCGGGGCAGCCGCAGCACCCGCCCCGGGCACACTGACACCAGCGTGCCCGGCTCGCAGACGTGGTCGACAAAATCGACCATCAGCGAACCCCGGCCACCGGTGATCAGGAACAGCTGGTGGAAGTCGGTGCGGTGCACAGTGGACAACGTCGATGCCGGCAGCCGCCCGGCAAGCCGGGCCAGGTCGACAACCTCCAGGCCCAGCCGTGGCCGGTCCGGGTTGCTGAACCCGAACTCCACCACCGACGACCGCTGTCCGCTTTCCACCATAGCCGGGGCTACCTTACCGCCGTCTCCGTTTTGCCACATGCGCTTCCCACTTGCGTCCTGGCGCCATGTAGGAAGCGCATGTGACAACCCGGCGAAGCTCGGAGGGCAGCAGTGCCACGTGCGCTTCCCACTTGCGTTCCGGTGCCACATAGGAAGCGCATGTGGCAAAAGAGGCGGGGTTACTGGAGGCGGCTGGATAGGATCCGGTCGACGAGGCGGAGGACGGCGAGGGGGCAGGGGTCGTCGGGGCGGCGGTGCACGGCGATCTTGCGCGTGATGGAGGGCTCGACCAGAGGCCGCGTGGCTACGGGCGTGGCGGCCAGCAGGGGAAGCACGAGCTCGGGCATGGCGCTGACGCCGAGGCCGGCGGCGATCATGCCGCCGGCGGTGGCGACGGAGCGGGTTTCCAGGTGCCGCAAAGGATGCACGCCGGCCTGAGCGAGGCCGAGGTCGGCGAGGCGGCGGACGCTGCTGTCGGGGCTGAAGGCGATGAAGGACTCGGCGGCGAGGTCGGTCCACGTCAGGGAAGGTCGATCGGCCAACGCGTGCCCGGGCGGCAGGACGGCGACGAAAGGGTCGTCGAGGAAGGGCTCGACGACGAGGTCGGCGGAGGCGGGCCCGACCTCGGTGAGGGCGAGGTCGACGGAGCCGTCACGGAGCAGGGCGAGGATCTCGGCGTTGGTGCCGTCGGCCAGTCGCACCTGCACGCCGGGATGCGCGGCAAGATACCCGCTCAACACGGGCGGCAGCACGACGGCGGCGATCGAGGGCAGCACGCCGACGGTGATGAGCCGCCGCTCCCCGGCCTGGTAGTCGGCGAACCGGTCGAGCCCGCGCCGGTAGCTCTCCAACACGTGGGTGACGACGCCGAGGAACTCGACACCGGCTTCGGTGAGGTCGACCGAGCGGGTGGTCCGCACGAACAGCGGCGCCCGCAGCTTCCGTTCCAGCTCGCCGATGGTCCGGCTGACCACGGGCTGACTGAGCACCAGCTCGGCGGCGGCCCGGGTGAACGAGCGGGTCCGGGCGACGGCCGCGAAGATCTCCATCTGGTGCAACGTGAGATCCATAGCGCCAGAGCATAACCGCATGTGAAAGCGGAAGTGGCGGGCCGTTCGAGGACTGTCCAGGATGGACGTGTGCGGACGATCAGGATCGGTGCGGGCGCCGGCTTCGCGGACGACCGGGTGGAGCCGGCGGTCGAGCTGGCCGAGCGGGGCGACCTCGACTATCTGGTGTTCGAGTGCCTCGCAGAGCGCACGATCGCGTTGGCCCAGCTGGAACGGCTGCGGGATCCGACACGGGGCTTCACCGAGTGGCTGCCGGAGCGGATGGCGGCGGTGCTGCCGGCCTGCGTGCGAAACGGCACGAAGATCGTCACGAACATGGGCGCCGCGAACCCTCTCGCCGCGGCGCAGGTGGTCGCGGAGGTGGCTCGCGAGGCCGGGCTGACCGGGCTGAAGATCGCCGCGGTAACGGGGGACGACGTGCTCGGGCTGGTGGACACGGACGAGAACACGGTGTCCGCCAACGCCTATCTCGGCTGCGAGCCGGTGGTCGAGGCGCTGGCCCGGGGCGCCGACGTCGTCGTGACGGGACGGATCGCCGATCCGTCGCTGTTCCTCGCCCCGCTGGTGCACGAGTTCGGTTGGGCCCTGGACGACTGGCCCCGGCTCGGCCAGGGCCTCTGCCTCGGGCACCTGCTGGAGTGCGCCGGCCAGGTCACCGGCGGGTACTTCGCCGACCCCGGCTTCAAGGACGTCCCCGACCTGGCGCGACTCGGGTTCCCGCTGGCCGAGGCGTCGGAGGACGGCACGTTCGTGGTGACGAAGGTGGCCGGCACTGGCGGTGCGGTCACCGTCCGGACCTGCACCGAACAGCTGTTGTACGAGGTGCACGATCCGTCCGCCTACGTCTCGGCCGACGTCACGGGCGACTTCTCCGGAGTCGACCTCACCCCGGTCGGCCCCGATCGCGTCCTGGTCACCGGGGCGACGGGGCGTCCACGGCCGGACCGGCTCAAGGTGTTGGTCGGCTACCTCGACGGCTATCTCGGCGAGGGCCAGATCTCCTATGCCGGCCCCAATGCCGTGGCCCGAGGCCGCCTCGCGCTGGACATCGTCCGCGAACGGCTGGCGCCCTCCGAGGCGACCGAGCTCCGGTTCGACCTGATCGGAGTCGACGCCGTTCACCGCGGGCCGGCGACGAAAGCCGACGATCCGCAAGAGGTCCGGGTCCGCGTCGCCGGACGTGCCCCGACGCTGGCCGCCGCCCGCGGGATCGGCCACGAGGTCACGTCGTTGTGGCTCAACGGACCGGCCGGCGGTGGCGGCGCGGCGCGCAGGACCGAGCAGGTCGTGGCCGTCGACTCACTCTTCCTTGACCGCAACGACGTCCGTGCCGAACTGTCCTTTGTGGAGGCCTGAGATGCGACTGCACGAGATCGCGCACGCCCGGGCCGGCGACAAGGACACGACCTCGGACATCACGGTCATCGCCTACCGCGCCGAGGACTTCGAGCTGCTGCGCCGCGAGGTCACGGCCGAGCGCGTCCGGGAGCACTTCGCCGACATCGTGCGCGGCGAGGTGCAACGGTTCGAGCTACCGCGGCTGCATGCCCTCAAGTTCGTGCTGCACAACACTCTCGGCGGGGTGACCCGCTCGCTCGACCTCGACATCCACGGCAAAAGCCTTTCCTCCTCACTGTTGGAGCTGGACGTGCCCGAAACCTCGCAGCAGATGGCCGCGATGATGCAGCAGTTCGCCGACGCCGGCGGCATCCGACCGACCGGGCCGACCATGACCGTCGACGACCCGTTCTTCCGCTACGACCGCCCGGCCGAGTTCGGCGTGCACAGCGAGACGATCCGGGTGCCCATGCGCGATGGCAGCTATCTCCTGTGCGATCTGCTACGCCCGGCCGGTGCGAACGAGCCGGTGGAAGGCGCTTTCCCCGGCCTCATCTACGACTTCAACGCCTACAGCGCACGAATGGTCTTCGCCGGCGGGGCCGCGCCTTATGTCGAACGCGGCTATGTGGCGCTCGTCCCCTCGGTTCGCGGCGCCGGCGATTCCCCCGGCCACGTCGAGCCGTTCGGCGTCCAGGAGCAGGAGGACGGCTACGACCTGGTGGAATGGCTGGCCGCGCAACCATTCTGCACCGGCCGTGTCGGTATGCAGGGCATCAGCTACGGCGGCCACAGCACCATCCTCACCGCCGTGAATCGGCCGCCGCACCTCGTGGCGATCATTCCCGTGCAGGCGCTCAGCGACTGGTACGAGAACACCATCTACCACGGCGGCATCTACAACGCCCGGATCCGCGACTGGCAGCAGGCCACCGCGCCCGACACGCTCGAAAGCTATGCGCGGCACCCGCTCCACGACGACTTCTGGCGCGAGCGCAGCGTCAAGCACCGCTACGACCGGCTCACCCTGCCGATGCTGGACATCGGCGGCTGGCTGGACCAGTACCGGCAGGCCATGGTCGAGAACTTCCAGGCGTGTGAGGCGAACACGTGGATGGTCGCCGGGCCGTGGGAGCACGGCATGGTGCCGGGGCAGCCGGAGGACATCGGCTTCGCCGGCTACCTCGCGTGGTGGGACCACTGGCTGGCCGACCGCCCGTCCCCGCTGCCCGGGTCCAAGGTCACCTCGTACGAGATGCCCGGCCACGGCTGGCGGCAGTTCGACACCTGGCCACCGGCCGACTCCGTTATCACGCAATGGTTTCCCGCCGCCGACGGCAACCTGGGCCGCGAGGCCGGCCAGGCCGGGATCGCCGAGTTCGAGCAGGACGGCGGCAAGCTCGCGTTCAGCACCGTGGCCACCGACGATGTGGTGATCACCGGCGGTCTGGAGGCTGCATTGCGCGTCGGCGTCACCGGCGCCGACGGCAACATCGCAGTCGTGCTCGACGATGTCGACGAGGGTGGCACGGCCGTCAGGGTCAGCCAGGGCTGGCTCAAGCTCAGCCACCGCGACGGCCACGACCGGATCGCCGCAGCCGAGCCGGGTGCGCTCTACGACATCACGATCCCGATCTGGCCTACGCACCACCGAATCGTCGTCGGCCACACGCTGCGGCTCACGGTGTCCAGCGAAGATCACCCACAGATCGACACCGAGCGCCTGCCCGGGCGCATCCGTGTGGAACTCGGCGTGGCCACTACGATCCGGGCACGCACGCTTCCGGACAACACTGTCTAGAACATTCCGGTGTGGACGGAGTCAACGGTCACTGTGCGCCGACGATCACAAACCTTTGACCGGTAGGGCAAACACTGGCGATCATCGGAGGACCGCCGCCCCGCACCGAGGAGAAACCGTGCGCATAGTCGCCACTTTCGCCGCCGCACTGGGCCTGGTCGCCGCGGTCGCCGGCACCGCGTCCGCCGACGAGCCGACCGGGATCACGTTCTGGCAGGCCGACTTCAGCGGTCAGAGCGTGAACTACACCCCGACCACCGACGCCTGCGTGGCGCTGCCGTTCGCCGTGCACTCGGAGCTGAACGCCAGTTCGAACGCCTTCCTGCTCTACACCACGCCGGACTGCAGCGGCTACGCCATCACCATCCCGGCGACCGACCTGCACAGCTTTGTCAACCACGACGTGCGGAGCTTCGCCCTGACCCGGGACTGAGCAACACCGGCGCCGAGGGGCCGTGGCCCGCCCCTTGGCGCTGGTACCGGAATCCGGCCGCGAGCTGGTCCACACCGGCGGCGGCCACCGCGGATAGCGTGTGTCCATGGCACGTGTTTTCCTCGCCGGCGCGACCGGGGCGCTCGGCCGCCGACTCGTCCCGCTGCTGCTCAACCACGGTCACCACGTCACCGGCCTGGCCCGATCAGCCGCCAGCGCCGAGCGGATCCGCCGGCTCGGCGCCGAGTCCGTCGACGGTGACGCCCTCGACGCGGACAGCGTTCGGGCGGCGGTGCTGACCGCCCGTCCGGACGTCGTCATGCACCAGCTCACCGATCTCGCGGCCGGCGACCGCGCCGCCAACTCGACCGTCCGCATGATCGGCACCCGTAATCTCGTCGACGCCGCGCTGGCCGCCGACGTGCGGCGATTTGTCGTGCAGAGCATCGCTTTCGCCTACGAGCCGGGCGACACCCCGGCCCGCGAAGACACTCCTCTCGACCTCAACGCCGACGAGCCCCGGCGGACGACCGTGTGCGCCGTCGCCGAGCTGGAAGGCCAGGCCACCCGCGTTCCCGCCCACGTGGTTCTGCGCTACGGCACCTTCTACGGCCCCGGGACCTGGTACTCCCCCGGCGGTCTGATGGCCACGACTCCGCCGCCCGCCAACCGTGACGTCACGAGCTTCGTACACATCGACGACGCCGCCACCGCCGCGTTGCAGTCCCTGGACTGGGGAAACGGCGCCGTCAACATCTGCGACGACGAACCCGCGGCCGGCGTCGACTGGGTGCCGGAGTTCTGCGTCGCCGTCGGGGTCGAGCCGCCCACGCCGTCGGATCAGCGCGCCGGCTTCGCCCGTGGGGCCGACAACTGCTTTGCCCGCAACAGTTTGGGCTGGCAGCCGGCGTGGCCGTCCTGGCGTGGGGGGTTCAAGGCGATGTCGGCGTAGGGGCCGTATGCGTGGCAAGTGCGGGTGCGCCGAGTCGCCGCGGAAATCTCAGTCGAAATCCCGGTGGGCCTCGAATAGCGTCACCCGGATCCCAACCCCCGCGAGTCACGCCCTCCGACCCACCGAATGTAGGTTTCCGGCCCATGCGTTTTCGCAGCATCACCGACAAGTCCGAGGTCGAGACGCTGGTTTCGCTCGGCGTCAAGCGCGAACCCCTCTCGTATTGGGTGACGACCGCGCTGGCCAACGGCGAGTCGCGGCCGGAGTGGTGCCGCATGGCCAGGTCGGACGAGGGTGAGCTGCTGGCCGCGCACGTCTTCGACTCCTGGTCAGGCCAGGGCGATCCCGGCGACGTGCCGACCTTCGTGCAGCTGCTCGGCCATGTCGACGCCACAGCCGCCACAGCCCTGCTCACGCATGACCTGGCGGCCTTCGACGCCTCGGCCGTCGAGGCGCGGGTGGTCATCGACACCGACGCCTCCCCCGAGCTGCGGGCCCAGCGGGAGCAGCAGCCCTCGATCCTGACGGCCGCCGGATTCCGGCTGGACGTCGACCGCGTGCGACTCCTGTGGCCCGACGGCGCTCCCACTCCCCGCCCCAGTGGTGTATTGACCTTCCGACCTGCCGCCGAGTTCTCCGACGACGACCTGCTGCGGATCTTCGCCGCGGTCGGCGACGGCTCGTGGACAACAGCCAAGTGTCCATTCGCGCGGCGGAAGGTCGCGAGGGCGAGGCGGCCGGGCGGCTCCGGCTGGCTCGGCACCGCGACCATCCTGAGCGCTGGTTCGTCGTCGGCGTGGACCCGGCCGGCGATGCCGTCGGCTATGTCCAGGCCGCTCGCGTGCACGGGGACCGGGCCATCATGGCGGAGCTCGGTGTGGTCCAGGCGCAGCGCGGCCGTGGTTACGCGGGGCAGCTGCTGGCCTACGGCACGGCCGCCGTGCTCGACGACGGCGTCACTCAGATCACCACTGACACCGATGAGGCCAATCGCCCCATGCGCGCGGCCTTCGCCCGTTGCGGTTACGTGGAATTCGCCACCCGGCACGACTTCAGCTGGGGCAGGCCCTGAACCAAGAGGGACACGCCCTCGACGAGGCGGCGGAAGCCGAGGACCGAGTCGCTGCCCTTTCGGTCAGTGCCGGCCAGTGCCGAAGAAACCCCGTGCCAGGATGTTCAAATGGGAACAACAGTGGTGGTCGGGGGTAGCCACGGCATCGGCCGGCTGGTGGCGGAGCGGGCGGCCGGGCGCGGGGACACCGTGGTGATCACCAGCCGGGACAAGGGCCGCGCCGAGACGGTGGCGACGGAGATCGGCGGCGACGCCAAGGGAATCGCCCTGGATCTGGCCGCGCCGACGACGATCGAGGCGGCGCTGGCCGAGGTCGGCGAGGTCGACCACCTGGTGATCACGGCCATCGAGCAGACGGTGCAGAGCATCGGCACGTTCGACGTGGCCGACGCGATCAAGTCGGTGACGATCAAGCTGGTGGGCTACGCGGAGACGGTCCGGGTGCTGACCGCGAGGTTCCGGCCGGGGGCGTCGGTGGTGCTGTTCGGCGGCCTGGCCAAGGAACGCCCCTATCCGGGCTCGACGATGGTGACGACGATCAACGCCGGCGTCACCGGCCTGACCCGCACGCTGGCCAAGGAGCTGGCACCGTTGCGGGTCAACGCGCTGCACTCGGGCGTGGTCGGCGACAGTCCTAAGTGGAGCGCCGTGAAGGACACGCACCCGGCCGTGGCCCGCACGCCACTGGGCCGGCTGGTGACGATGGACGAGGTGGCCGACGCCACGGAGTTCCTGCTGCGCAACGGGGGCATGAACGGCCATGACCTCAACGTCGACGGCGGCTGGCTACTGACCTGAGTACTCGGCGAACATCCGGCCGATCCGCTCGGCGCCGTCGGGCTCGAAGAACGCGACGAGGTTGGACGCCGACTCCGCGGCGGCCGCCTCGGCGCGCGGGAACATCGCGGTCTCGTAGGTCTTCAGCGCCGATTCCAGGTCGGAGTGCGAAGCCAGCGCCAACGCCAGCTCGGCGGCGTCGAGCATGGCCAGATTCGCGCCCTCGCCGGCGAAGGGCGACATCAGGTGCGCGGCGTCACCGAGCAGCGTGACGCCGGGCACCCGCTCCCAGCTGTGACCGACGGGCAGGGCGTGGATCGGTCGCGGCACGAAGACGTCGTCGCCATCGGCGATCAGGCCACGCAGCGGCTCGGCGAACTCGTCGAAGATCTCCAGCAGCCGCAACCGGGTCTGCGTCGGGTCGGCGTCGACGACATCGGCGCCGACCCAGTTCTCGTCCTCGTTGCGGATGGCGGCGTAGACGCGGATCCGGCCGTCGCCGTTGCGCTGGGCGATGATGCCCTTGCCGTCGCCGAGGCCGTACAGCGTGCCGTGGCCGACGAACGCCGCCAGCTCGGGGTGCCGTGCGTCCACATCGGACAAATGCGTCTCCACGAAGGACAGCCCGGAGTAGACGGGCATGGCGTCCGACAGCAGCGGCCGCACCTTCGACCACGCCCCGTCCGCGCCGACGACCAGGTCGGCCGCGACGGTTTCGCCGTCGCTCAAGGTGATCGACGACGGGGTGACCGCCGTGACCTTGGCTCCCCACCGCACGGTTCCGGCCGGCAGCGACTCGACGAGGATGCGCTTGAGGGCGCTGCGGTCGATCTCCGGGCGGCCGCCCGGCTCGCCCGGGATCTCGTCGATGTGCACAACCCCGTTGGCGTCGACCAACCGCATCGCCTCGCCCTCATCACGGGCCAGCGCACGGAATTCGTCGAACAGCCGGGCCTCGCGCAGCGCCCGCTGCGCCGTGTCCTCACGCAGGTCCAGGGTTCCGCCCTGATCACGGGAGGTCGGCGTTTCGTCGAGTTCGTACACAGTGGACTCGATGCCGTTGACGTGCAGGACGCGGGCGAGAGTCAGGCCGCCGAGGCCGCCGCCGACAATGACGATCTTCATGGCAGATCTCCTTCTCCGGGTGTGGGTGTGCCGAAGGCACCGGACAGCAACACGTCGAACATCCAGCGGGACCGCGAGGCGGCGGGGCCGCCGATCAGCTCCACCGCGTGGGCGGCGATGTTGGGGTAGGTCTCCGCCGAGGCGCCGAGCAGGGCGCCGACCATCAGGTCGTGATCGGCCGCCGCGCCGCTGGCCCTGCGGGTGCCCTGTTCCACGGCGCTGGCCGTGGACACCAGCATCAGCAGGTCGACCGTCCAGCCGGCCTGCGCCCGCGGCATGCCGCCCTCGGCCAGCCGGGCCAGCACCGCCTCGATCACGGCCAGATAGTTCGGACCGCTGAGCCGGGCGACCAGGGCGACCCGGGCCAGGCCGGGGTGGTCGAAGAGGACCTGTCGGTAGGACGTCATCACCCGCCACAGCCGGGCCCGCCAGTCGCCGTCCGGGCCGGGGTCGAGCTCCACCCCGCCGAGCAGCTCGTCGAGCATCGCGGCGTGCAGTTCCTCGGTGTCCTTCACGTACACGTAGAGCGAGGCCGGGCCCGTGTCGAGCTCCTTGGCCAGCCGCCGCATGGTCACCTTCTCCATGCCCTCGGACCGCATCACGGCCAGTGCTGTCGCCACGATGCCGTCCCGGCTCAGCGCCGGCTTGGCCGGACGCTCCCGCCGGTTGTAGGTGTCCGCCATACGGCCGAGCCTAACGGACGTGTTCGTGGCGAACATGTTCGTCAGGCCCGCAGAAAATCGGCGACGAGGTCCAGCGTGCGCTCCGGCGCCTCCATCAGCGGGGCGTGGCCGATCCCGGGCAGCACAACGAACTCCGCCTTCGGAAACCGGGCGGCGTAGACGCGGCCGTAGTCCAGGCTGACGATGCGGTCGTCCCCGCCCCAGATGAACAGCGTCGGCACGGCGGTCCGCTGGACGCGATGCGGCAGCCGCGGATCGCCCTGCGGGTGGCGCGCGGTGTAGTGGAACACGTTGGCGAAGTTGGCGCGCATCTGCGCCGGCAGCCGCGCGTCGTCCACCGACGGCATGCCTACGGGGTGGCCCGGGATCTGGGGGCCGATCACGTCGATCAGCACCAGCCCGGAGATGCGCCGCCCGCGGTCGCGGACCGCCATCTCGGCGGCGATCCACCCGCCGAACGAGCTGGCGATCACCACCACGTCGTCGTGGCCGCCGTCCTCCAGCAGGTCGAGGTACTCGATGGCGAGGTCGTCCACGCCCTCGTACTAGTCGGGCCGAGGCGTGCCGTCCCAGCCGGCGTGGGTCGGCGCGAGCACCGTGTCGCCGAAGCGGTCCACGACCGGCTGGACCGAGCGGCGTCCGGGGCCACCGTGCAGAGCGAGCAGTGTCTTGGTCATAAACCGATACTAACGAACATGTTCGTTCCGAACAAGTTCGTTGTGGGCTGGCGGCCCTTCTGACCGACTTCTTGGCCAACGCCGCCTGAGACCTCTTACGCACTGCTTACGCTGGACCGGACGCAGGTCACACCCGGGACCAAAACCGGCCGGGCCCGCGTTGTACGGGCCGGGGGGAAGGACCAGAGAGGGAGCGATGAGCAACACGACCGAGACCGCGGTGCTGGCCGGTGGCTGCTTCTGGGGCATGCAGGACCTGATCCGGCGGCAGCCCGGCGTGCTGTCCACCCGGGTCGGCTACTCCGGCGGCGACACGCCCAACGCCACCTACCGCAACCACGGCACCCACGCCGAGGCCGTGGAGATCGTCTTCGACCCGAGCGCGACCAGCTATCGGGACCTGCTGGAGTTCTTCTTCCAGGTGCACGACCCGAGCACGAAGAACCGGCAGGGCAACGACATCGGGCTGAGCTACCGGTCGGCGATCTACTACACCAGCGACGAGCAGAAGCGCGTCGCCGAGGACACCATCGCCGACGTCGACGCCTCGGGCCTGTGGCCGGGCAAGGTCGTCACCGAGGTCGAGCCGGCGGGCGACTTCTGGGAGGCCGAGCCGGAGCACCAGGACTACCTGCTGCGCTACCCGAACGGCTACACCTGCCACTTCGTGCGCCCGGGCTGGAAGCTGCCCCGGCGGGCCGAGTCCACGCAGAGTTGATCACCTGACGGTTGCCGCCCCGGTGTGGGGCGGCAGCTGCGTCGCGGCGCGGGTCTTCCGACCCGCGCCCTTTTTGCTGTTGATCGTCTGTGCACGGCGCAGAAGTCACCCGACAGTGGCGAGAATCCGGTGTATGACCAGGTGGCAGGCCCGCGCGGGAGGGCCGCAGACACACCGGGCGTCTCAGCGGGGCCGGGACGGGGGGTCGCCCACCCGAGGGACGGTTAACTCGGGCGAGTGATGGTCAAGTGCGGCGCGTGATTGCTCTTTCACACGAACTAGCTCTGTCCGCCACCGGTGAACCCGACCTAGACTTGTGCCGAAATTTGCAGATGTAGCTATGCAAATGCGCAGTTGTCCGTCTCGAACGATCCGTAGACACCATGTCGCACGGGCGAGGGAGGGGCTCCATCGTGTTCACTCTCGACTGGTTAGCAGAGACAGCCAGGCATCGCGACCACGTTCTGGTCGGACTGAGTCCGCAGAACGGACGATACAAGCCGGAATACATCCGGAACCTGATTTTCTGGCTGCAGCCCCGATTCAGATCCATCGACGTGGTCATTCCCGGATTCGAGGCGGCGTACACGCTGGTGGCGGCCGGCCACCCGCCGGCGCAGGCGGTGCACCGGGCCCGCCGGGCCTACCGCCAGCTGCGCAATCCGGCCGTGCGAGCCCTGGCCGACCTGGGCGTCCCCGATCCATCGCGACACGTGACGAGCTGGACCCGGCTGCACGCCGACGCCGCATACCGGGCTTCGCTGATCCGCTCACGCAAGGCATATCTGACTGATCCGCGCATTCGACGGGCCTGCCGTGAGATGACGGCCGAGGTGGTCGGCAACGCGGCGAACGGCCAACCGGTCACACAGTGCGATATCGACATCGCGGTTCGCTACGTCATTGCTGAAATTCCGCTGCTCACGGACGGCCCGGACGTCTTCGGCGCCGACAGGAGCGTTTTCGTGTACCACCGTGCCACTCCACTGGTGGCGGCGATCGCGGACAGCGGCTCCATTCTCACCGCGGCGCCCGGCCAGACGTGGGCGATCGTCAGCCAGGAGGAGGAAAATCGTGACGGATACGATCGAACCGGAACTCCCGCTGCAATACCCGTTTCCGCTCGGTGACACCGGCGCGCTCCCCCCGCTGACCGCCTGGGCCCAACGCGCCAAACCGGTCTGCCCGGTCCGGCTGCCCAGCGGCGTCACGGCCTGGATGCTGACGCGCAGAGACGACGTGGCCCAGATGCTGGCCGACAACCGGTTCAGCCGGAACCTGGCCGAGCCCGGCTCGCCCCGCATGGTCGGCGAGGACCTCACCTCGGTGCACGACGCGATCTTCAACCTCGACCCGCCCGCGCACGGTCGGGTGCGGCAGGTGCTCAGCGGCTGGTTCACCCGCCGCGCGGTGCAGCGCCACCGGCCGCTGTTCGCCCGCCACGCCCATCGGCTGCTGGATCAGCTGTCGACCGGCCCCAACCCGGCCGACCTGGTGGAGGCCTACTCGGCGCCGCTGCCGCTGGACGCCATGGGCGAGCTGATGGGCGTGCCGCCGGAGCTGGCGGCGGAGTGCCGGCAGGTCTACCCGATGAGCCTGGACCTGTCCTCGACGCCGGAGGCCGTGGAGAAGGAGACCGACGCCGCCAAGCAGTTCATCGCCCGGCTGATCGCCGCCCGCCGCGCGGATCCGGCGCCCGACACGCCCGTGCACACGCTGCTCGAAGCCCGCCGCGAGGGCGTGATCAGCGAGTCGGAGATGTTCGGCACGCTGTTCCTGATCTTCGTCACCTCGTTCGACCCGCTGGTGGCCCCGCTGACCACCGGCCCGATGATCCTCATGTTGCACCGCAGGCAACTCGCCGAGTGCGTGGCCGACCCCTCGTTGTGGCCCAAGGCGGTCGAGGAGGTGCTGCGCTACTTCCACAACGGCGGCCTGGGTTTCCCGCGCATCGCCCGCGAGGACGTGGAGCTGAGCGGCACCATGATCCGGCAGGGCGACGCCGTGGTGGTGCCGATGCAGGCGGTCACGTGGGACCCGCGGCACTACCGCAACCCCGAGCGGTTCAACATCCACCGGGCCACCGACGGCTCCGCCACGTTCGGCGCCGGGCCGCACTACTGCCTCGGCTCGCAGCTGGCCCGTGTCGTGCTCCAGGAGGCGTTTTCCGCGCTGTTCCAACGGTTTCCCACACTGGACCTGGCGGTCAGCGAACGTGAGCTGCCGTGGGACCCGAACCGCATGTTCACCCGCCCGATGCAGTTGCCGGTGACCTGGTGAGGAGTGCCGTGACCACAAGCCAGTTCGACGAGTTGGCCTACCTGTACGAGCGCAGCTTCGACGTGTGGCCGTACCGGCGGGACGTGGAGCAGCACTCGGTGCTGACGGCGCTGGGCGACGTGACCGGGTTGGCGGCGCTGGATCTCGGCTGCGGCGCCGGCTCGTACACCCGGCTGCTGGCCGAGCGCGGGGCGCGGCCGGTGGTCGGCATCGACGGCGCCGCCGGCATGATCGAGCACGCCTGGCGGCGCGAGGCCGAGGACCCGACCGGGGCGAGCTTCGTGCTGCAGGACGCGTCGGAGCCGATCGCCGGCGCGTTCGACGTCGTGCTCGCGGTGCACCTGCTGCCGTACGCGGACACCTACGACGCCCTGGCCGCGATGTGCGCCTCGGCCCGATCGGCGCTGGCCGGCCCGGGAAAGCGATTCGTGACGGTGACCATCAATCCCGGTTTCGCCCGCGAGCCGGGTTACTACCTGCGGTACGGATTCGACTTGATAGCCCCTTCGGCTGAACTTTCCGACGGCGATCCGATTCGGCTGCGCAGCGAGTTCCTCGGCGGCACGATCGACGTCACCCCGCACCACTGGTCGCGGGCGAGCCAGGAACAGGCCCTGCTCGGGGCCGGCTTCCGTCAGGTCACGTGGTGGGATCCGGTCTGCTCCCCTACCGCCGATGTGGTCCACTTCGGTGATTATCTGCGCCGACCGCCGACCCTCGTTGTCACCGCGACCGCATGAGGCTGTACTAGTGTTCCGCGGCGAATCAAGGGCGTCCGCCGAACGTGGAAGTGAAAACGGGAGGTCATGCTCGTGCACGAATCCGCGTGGATGCCGACGGGGCTGGATCCGGAAGTGCCCAGCGCCGCCCGGGTGTACGACTATTTCCTCGGCGGCTACCACAACCTGGCCATCGACCGGGAGTTCGCGCACCGGGCCCAGGAGACGATGCCGGACCTGCCACTGATCCTGCGCACCTCGCGCCGGTTCCTGCGGCGGGCCGTGCACTACCTGCTCGACCAGGGCATCACCCAGTTCCTCGACCTGGGCTCCGGCATTCCCACCGCCGGCAACGTGCACGAGATAGCGCAGGAGGTCGCCCCGCACGCGCGGGTCGTGTACGTGGACCGGGACTCCGTGGCCATCGCGCACTCGGCGCTGATGCTGGAGAAGAACGAGAACGCCGCCGCGCTGCGGGCCGACCTGCGGGTGCCGCGGGACGTGCTGCGCAGCGAGGTCGTGCTGAACATGCTCGACCTGTCCCAGCCGGTGGCGGTGCTGATGTCGGCGGTGCTGCACTTCGTCGAGGACGACGCCGAGGCGCAGACCATCGTGGCGGCCTATCGCAACGCCCTGGCCGCCGACAGCTACGTGGTGATCTCCCAGGGCACCCAGGACTCGGCCGGGGAGCAGGGCGAGCAGGTGATCCGCCTGTACGACGAGACCGACAGCCCCTTCACGGCCCGCGACCGCGACCAGTTCACGCGGCTGTTCAAGGGGCTGGAGCTGATCGAGCCCGGCGTGGTCTACGTGCCGCAGTGGCGGCCGGAGACGCCGGAGGACGTGGACGAGCACCCCGAGCGCAGCTGCGCCTACGGTGCCATCGGGCGCAAGCCGCTGTACTGAGTAGCATTTGCCCATGGTGAGCCGCGACAACCAACTGGGTGAGTTCCTGCGGGCCGGTCGCGCCCGGCTGGAGCCCTCGGAGGCGGGTCTGCCCGGCGACACGACCACGCGTCGGGTCGCCGGGCTGCGCCGCGAGGAGGTGGCGGTGCTGTCCGGGGTCAGCGCCGACTACTACACACGGTTGGAGCAAGGGCGGGAGCGGAATCCGTCCGCCCAGGTCGTGACGGCGTTGGCCCGGGCCCTGCAGTTGGGCCCGGACGCCCGTGATCACCTGCACCGGCTGGCCGGGCTGCACCCGGGCGTGCCGGGTGTGCCGCCGACAAGGGTGGATCCGTCGCTGGTGCAGCTGTTGGACGCCTTCCCGCGGGCGGCCGCCTACGTGCTGGGGCCGGCCTTCGACGTCCTGGCCGCCAACCGGGTCGCCGAGGCGCTGCTGTCGCCCTTCGGCGGCGAGCGGAACATGCCGCGGATCCTGTTCACGCACTCGGCGGCCCGGGCGGTGTTCGTCGAGTGGCCGCTGGTGGCCGGCGCCACCGTGCACGCCTTGCGGCTCAACGCCGGGCTCTTCCCGTCCGATCCGGGGATCTCCGCGCTGGTGGCCGAGCTGTCGGCCGGGTCGGCCGAGTTCCGTGAGCTGTGGGCCGACCACACCGTCGCCGGGCTCACGCGGGCGTACAAGGTCTTCGTCCATCCCCGGGTGGGGCGAGTGGAACTCACGTACCAGACCTTCGACGTGAAGGACGCGCCCGGGCAGCAGCTGCTGGTCGGCACGGCGGAGAGCCTGGCCGCCCAGGACGCCATCGACCAGCTGGCGGTCCCGGCGCACGCCTAGGTGCAGCGCACCCAGGAAGCCACGTCCTTCCTGGACGCCGTCGCCCGGTGAACGCTGTTCTCGTGGCAGAGATTCTCGAGGTGACGGTGCTCCGGCCGGCGGCCGGGCTGACGGCGGACGACTTCGTCGCGGCGAACGACGACATCAACGACTACCTGCGCCGGCAGCCGGGGTTTCGGTGGCGGCGGATCGCGGTCGCCGAGGACGGCACGGTGGTCGACATCGTGGCCTACGACAGCATGGCGCAGGCCGAGGCCGGCGCGGCCGGCATCACCGGGGAGATGGCCGGCTCCCCCGTGCACGACACCATCGACCACGGCTCGGTGCAGTGGCGCCTGACGAAGGTGACGCAGCACATCGACCGCGGTTGACATCCCCTGCCGGCCCCACGCACGATAACTGACTGGCGAGCCAGTTATCTCACTCTGGGGCGACGATGCGGCGACTGGGCGTGTTCCGTGATCCTGCGTCGGTGGCGGTGGTCGGCGCCTCGGACAACCGGTCCAAATGGGGCTACTGGCTGGCCTCCGGGGCGCTGACCGGCGCTCATCGTCGCCGGGTGGACCTGGTCAATCGGCGCGGCGGCGTGGTTTGCGGCCGGCCGTGCGCCACCAACCTCGCCGAGCTCGACGCCGTGCCGGAGCTGGTGGTGCTGTGCGTGCCGGCGGACCACGTGCCTGATGTCGTGGCCGAAGGGCTTTCCTTGGGGGTCAAGGGGTTCCTCGGCATCACGGCCGGCGTGGCCGACGAACCGAAGCTGGCGCAACGGATTCGGGCCGGCGGGGCGCGGCTGGTGGGCGCGAACAGCCTGGGCATCGTCGACACGGCAACGGATCTGCGCCTGGCGTGGGGCAGCTTCACCCCTGGCCCGCTGGCCATTGTGTCGCAGAGCGGGCAGGTCGGCTCGGAGCTGGCGCTGCTGGGCGCCCGGCAAGGGCTGGGGATCTCCCGGTTCGTCTCGCTCGGCAACGCCAGCGATGTCACGGCGACGGAGCTGCTGGCCGACCTCGCCGACCACGAGTCGACCCGGGTCGTGGCGGTGTATCTGGAGAACTTCGCCAACGGCATGGCGCTGGTCGAGGCGCTGCGGGCGATCGACAAGCCGAAGCTGCTGCTGACCGTCGGCGGCAGCGCCGCGAGCACCCGCCTGGCCCGCTCCCACACCGGGTCCCTGACCTCGCCGCTGGACGTGGTGGACGCCGCCTGCCGGGCCGCCGGAGTCGCGCGGGTGCGCACGCCGGCCGAGCTGATCGACGTCGCCCGGGCCGTGCTGGCCACAAGACCGCCACGCGGCAACCGGGTGGCGATCATCGGCGACAGCGGCGGCCAGTGCGGGATCGCGGCAGATGTGGCTCATGCCCACGACCTGCATGTTCCCCAGTTCTCCCAGGATATCGGCGTCGACCTGCCGGCCCAGGCCGCGCAGCACAATCCCGTGGACCTGGCCGGGGCGGGCGAACAGGATCTGGCCAACTACGCCCTGGTCACCGAGGCGGTGCTGCGGTCCGAGGACGTGGACGCGGCCGTGCTCACCGGCTACTTCGGACGGTACGGGCTGGACATCCCGGTCATCGCCGACCGGGAAATCGCCGTGGCGCAACGGATCGGCGAGATCGCGGCGACCACCGGCAAGCCGGTGCTGGTGCACTCCATGGGCCCGAACAGCGCCACCGCCCACGCCCTGTGGGCCGCCGGCGTGCCGACGTACGACCGCATCGAGCCGGCCGTCACCGCCCTGACCGGCCTGGCCGCCCTCGGCCGCCCCGCCGAGCTGCCGCTCCCCTACCAGGCCCGGCCGATCGGCGTCCTGCCCGACGGCTACTGGGAGACACGCCAGGTCCTCGTCGACGTCGGCTTTCCCCGCGGCCTGGTCGTCCGCCGCCGTGAGGACCTCGACCACGCCCGCCGGCTGACCTCCCCGTACGTGCTCAAGGCGGGGTGGTTGGAGCACAAGAGCGAAGCCGGCGGCGTCCGCACGGGACTGTCGACCCTGGAGCGGCTGGCCGAGGCCTTCGACGAGATGGCGGCCCGGCTCGGCCCCGGCGAGTACGTCGTCGAGGAGCAGGACACCCGCCCGGACACCGTGGAGATCCTGGTCGGGGCCCGCCGCGACCCCGACTTCGGCCCGCTGGTCGTGGTCGGCGCCGGCGGCACGGAGACCGAGCTGCACCACGACATCGCCACCGAGCTGGCTCCGGTTTCTCCGGCGACGGCACGGGAAATGCTGGGTCGGCTGCGCTGTGCGAAGCTACTGCACGGCTGGCGCGGCCGACCGCCGGTCGACCTCGACGGGCTCGCCGACCTGGTGCACCGGGTGTCGCTGCTGGTCGCGGCCTCGCCGCTGGTCGGCGAGCTGGAGCTGAACCCCGTCCGGGTCGGGCCGGACGGGCCGGTCGCCGTGGACGCGCTGATCATCGGGACCAGACCGCACAAGGAGGCACGCCGCGCATGACCATCCACTTCCCGGCCTGGCCGCTCACCGACGAGCAACGGCAGATCGTCCAGCTGTGCCACGACTTCGCGGCCAAGGAGATCCGGCCGCGGGCGCGTGAGGTGGACGAGGCGGACGTGGTGACCCCGGTCGACCTGTTCGCCCGGGCGGCCGAGGTCGGCATCACCAACTTCATGCTGCCCGAGCAGTACGGGGGCGGCGGCTTCACCGACGTGTTCACCCAGTGCCTGGTCCAGGAGGAGCTGTGCTGGGGCGACCCGGGCATCGGCAATCTGCTGTGCTCCAACGGTTTTTTCGCCGACCCGATCCTCGTGCTGGGCACCGATGCGCAGAAGGAGACGTGGCTGCGGCCCCTGACCGGCCCGGACTCCCCGATGACGGCGCTGGCCACCACCGAGCCCAACGCCGGCTCCGACGCGGCGGCGATGATCACCACGGCCCGGCGGGTCGAGGGCGGCTACGAGCTGACCGGCCAGAAGGCGTGGATCTCCAACGCCGGCGCGGCCCGCTACTACGTGGTGTTCGCCAAGACCGACCGCAGCAAGCGATCCTCCGGAGTGACGGCGTTCCTGCTCGAACGGGACGCGCCGGGGCTGCGGTTCGGCGAGCCGATGCGCAAGATGGGCCAGCGGGCCATCGTGTGCCGGGAAGTCTTCTTCGACAACGTCTTCGTGCCGGCACGTGACCGGCTGGGCGACGAGGGGCGCGGCTTTCACGGCCTGATGGGCACTTTCGACATCTCGCGGGTGATACTCGGCTCCGCCGCGGTCGGGGCCGCCCGGGCGGCGTACGAGTTCGCGCTGGACTATGCCCGTAACCGCAAGCAGTTCGGGGTGTCGATCATCGAGCACCAGGCCGTGGCCTTCCGGCTGGCCGACATGGCCACCCGGATCGAGTCGGCCCGGCTGCTGGTGCACCACGCGGCCCGGCAGATCGACGCCGGCCAGCGGGTCACCGGCCTGGCCGCGATGGCCAAGCTGACCGCCTCGGAGACGGCCATGTTCGTCACCTGGGCGGCCGTGCAGACGCTGGGCGGCTGGGGCTACTCGCGGGAGTTCCCGGTGGAGCAGTGGATGCGGGACGTGAAGCTGGAGGAGATCGAGGAGGGCACGTCGGACATCATGCGCCTGGTGATCTCCCGCCATCTCTGACCGGCGGGCCAGTTATCTATACTCGCGGTCACACCCATCGGAAGGAGTGACCGTGCCGCGTCCGAGCGTCGAGGCCGAGCGCAGGGCGCAGATCCTGGGCGCCACCTGCGAGGTCATCGCCGAGTCCGGCATACAGGAGCTGCGGCTGACCGACGTCGCGACGCGAGCGGGCGTCAGTTCCGGCACGATCCACTACTACTTCGACAGCAAGCAGGCCCTGCTGCACGCCGCCTTCGAGCACAACTACCGGCACTCGCTGGAGCGCCGGGCGGCCGTGCTGGCCGCCGGCGGCGATCCGCTGGAGCTGCTGACCCGCCTCGTCGAGTCGTACGCGCCGCTGGACGCGGAGAGCGTCTCGGCGTGGCGAGTGTGGGCCGAGCTGTGGGTGCACGGGCTGCGCGCGCCGGAGTTGCAGGAGCTCAACGAGAACATCTACGGCGACTGGCGGCGCACCGTGGTCGGCCTGCTGCGTGACGCCCAGGACCAGGGGCTGATCGGCGAAGGGGATCCCGTGCTGATGGCCAACACCGTGGTCGGGATGATCGACGGGCTGGCCATCCAGGTGCTGCTCGGGTCGCACAACATGACCGTGGACCGCATGCGCGCCACCTGCCGGGCCTACCTGAGCGGGCTGGCGGTCTAGTACCGCTGCGCGTAGTGCGTCGGGGACTCCCCGAACATCTTGGTGAAGTCCCGGACGAAGTGGGCCTGGTCGGCGTAGCCGAGCTCGGCCGCCAGCCCGGCCCAGTCGATCGTCGCGCCCTTGGCCAGCCGCTCGGTCACCTCGTGCAGGCGATAGCGCCGGATCACCCACTTCGGGTTGATGCCCACGTATTCGGCGAACAGCCGCTGCAACTGCCGCACGGGCCGGCCGAGCTCGTCGACGCGGGTGATCTCCGGCTTGGCGGCGATCGTGGCGACGAGGTCCGCCGCCTCTTCCGCCCGCGGATCGGGCTCCGGCCGGTGCCGGCGCAGCATCGCCTCGACGGCTTCGACCGTCGGCTCGGTGGGAATGCCGTCGAAGATCTCGGCCGCTGGCAGCTGGTGGTCGGTGATCGTGGCGACCGGCCGTCCCAGGAACGGGCGGAAGCCGCCGGGCCGGAAGGCCACACCGACAACGGTGCGATCTCCCTCCAGCACACGGGTTCCGTGCTTGCTGCCGACCCCGGTGACCACCGCTGTGCCGTCGTCGGCGACGGTCAGGTTGACGCGGGGATAGGGCACGATCTTCTGGCGGTACGGCTGCGCGTACGACCAGCTGACGAGCCAGTAGTGGTCGACGAAGGCGGCCAGATCCGGCGACGGCTGCGGGAAGTCGTGCCGCTGGAACCGGCGCCACGCGCCGCCCAACTCCCGTTCGTCCCTCACCGACCCGATTCTAGTGTCGCGTTTGTTCAATACAGGGCCGCCGGCTTTGGCTTGACTGCCGTCCATGCTGATCGAACGGGCCGCCGCGCCACTGCTCGCCCTCATCCCCGCGCTGGAGCCACACCTGGACGCCCAGACGCCCTGTACCGACTACACGGTCCGCGGGCTGATCAATCACCTGTTGTTCTGGGCGCCGTCGCTCGCCGGCGGCGCGACCAAGGAGGCCATCGCGCCGCCGGCCGCGTCGGAGGCGGACCTCGACCTCACCGGTGGCGACTGCCTGGCCAGCCTGACGGCGGCGGTCACCACGGTTGTGAAGGCCTGGAGCGACCCGGCGGCCTGGCAGGGTGTGACGCACATGGGCAGTCCGATGGAGCTGCCGGCGGAGCTGGTGGGCTCCATGATCGCCGGCGAGTTCGTGGTGCACGGCTGGGACCTCGCCCGCGCCGCCGGCCGGGATCTGGACGTGGACCCGGACATCGAGGCGGAGGTGGAGTCCGGGCTGGCCCAGAACGCCGAGCTGGGCCGGCAGATGGGGATTTTCGGGCCGGAGGTCGCGGTGCCGGACCACGCCCCGGCGATGCACCGGATCCTCGGCCTGACCGGCCGCGATCCACAGTGGACTGTCAGCTGACGAAGTCCCGCACCGCCGCGAAGCCTTCGCGCATCGCCTCGGCCAGCGGCACCGGCCGGTCGGCCTCGATCCACCGGTGGAAGGCCATCCGGCCGGTCGCGATGGCCACCTCGGCCACCAGGCAGGCCTCGGCGACGCCTCGTTCCCGTAGCGCCGAGGCCAGGGCCGAGGTCCAGGCGGCGAACTTGGCCAGCTCCCGTTCCCGCAGCTCGGCGTTCTGCTCGATGATCCGCTCGCGGCGGAGCAGCCGGTCCCGGCGGGCGTGGGCCGACTCCGACAGCGCCGCGAAGCCCACCAGCACGGCCTCCATGGGCGAGGCCTCCGGCGGCGCGGCGCGGACCCCGTCGGCGATGGTCTCGGCCAGCTGGGTCTCGTCGCCGAACAGGACCTCCTTCTTGTCGGCGAAGTGCCGGAAGAAGGTCCGCTCGGTGAGCCCGGCGCGCGCGGCCACCTCGGCCGCCGTCACCTCGGCGAAGCCCCGCTCGCCGTAGAGCTCCAGCGCCGCGTCCTGAAGCCGGCGGCGTCCGTCCGGCTGCCAACGAGCCATGGATCACACCCTACCCGTGATGACAGCACCTGACATCACGACCTACTCTGATGACAGTCGCTGACATCAGGGAGGTAGCCATGATCAGGCCCGACGTGCAGGCGTTGCTGGACCAGATCCCGCCGGAGAGCGGCACGCCGACGGCGGAGGCCGTCCGCGAGTCCATGCGCATGCTGGCCACGGTGGTCGACCTGCCGGAGCCGCCGCTGGCCACGGCCCGCATGCTGGAGACGGCCCCGCTGCCGACGCTGTTGCTGGACCGCCGCGAGCACCGCGGCGCCGGCCCGGTGCTGCTGTGGTTCCACGGCGGCGGCTTCGTCTTCGGCGGCATCGACACGCACCGGTCGCTCGCGGCGGACATGGCCCAGCGCCTGGACCTGCCGGTGCTGCTCGTCGACTACCGCCTCGCGCCGGAGGCGCCGTATCCGGCGGCCGTCGACGACGCCGAGGACGTCGCCCGCTGGCTGGCCACGAGCCCGTCCGAACTGGACCGCGAGGTCACCGGCCTGGTCCTCGGCGGAGACAGCGCCGGCGGCACCCTGACCATCGTCACGGCAATGGCGCTGCGCGACCGGCCGGCGGAGGTCCCGGTGGTGGCCCAGATGCTGATGTGGCCGGCCACGGATCTGGTGGGCAAGTACCCGTCGCAGCGGGAGTTCGCCAACGGCTACCTGCTCACCGACGAGAGCCGGGCCTTCTACCAGGACGCCTACCAGCCGGTGATCACCGATGTCCGGGCGTCGCCGATGCAGGGCGTCTTCACCGACCTGCCGCCCGCCGTCGTGCTGACCGCAGGCCTCGACCCGCTGCGTGACGAGGGCCGCGCCTACGCCGCCGCGTTGATCACCGCCGGCGTGCCGACCTCGTACTTCGAGGCGATCGGCAACATCCACGCGCTCGGCCTGCTGCGCAAGGCGATCCCCTCGTCGGTGACCGACATCGCCCAGGCCCTGAACGCGCTGAAAGCGCAGATCGGCGGTCTGGCCTGAGAGACGCCGACCACATCGCCGCCATGTCGGAAATTCGATCCCAGACGAGGCGGTTGACCTTGATGGACAAGGGAGGCGGCGATGGCGGCTATCGGGTGGGCCGAGGAACACAAGCCGTTCCCATGGCGCGCGATCCTGCACTGGGCGGTCGTCGGAGCCGCCCTCGGCTGGGTCGTCTGGCGCATCCCGGACATGGTTTCCCAGTTCACGGCCACGGGTTTGCACCTGGACACCGTGCACTGGGGTTGGCTGCTGGTGGCGGCGCTGAGCGGCGCGGGCGCGCTCGCGGTGTACGGCGAACTGCACCGGCAGCTGTTGGTCGTGGGCGGTGCCGAGCTGCCGGCCGGCACCGTCCAGGGCATCAACTTCGCGCAGAACGCCGTCTCGACGACCGTGCCGGTGGTCGGCGGGGCCGGGTCGTTGGGCTACGGCATCACACAGCTGCGTAAGCGGGGCGTGGCCGGGCCCGTGGCCGCCTGGTCGGTGCTGATGGCCGGCTTGGTCGCCACCGTGACGCTGATCGTCATCGGGGCGCTGGCGCTGGCCGTCACCGGTCAGTTGCCGGCGCTCGTGGCCGTGCCGATCGCTTTGGTCATCGGCTTCGGCACCTTCGGCGCGTGGCAGCTGCTCTCCCACCCTGCACTGCTGCGACGCCTCGCTCCTGGCCGTTGGGCCGCCAAGGCCGACGCCTTGTCGGACAACGTGGCGTCGCTGCGCCCCAGCGGCCGCCGTTGGTTGGCGCTGGTCGGCGTGGCCGTGCTGAGCTGGGTTCTCGACTTCGTGACGCTGGTGGCCAGTGTGCTCAGCGTCGACGTCGAGGTGCCGTGGGCCGCGCTGGTCGTCGGTTTCCTCGTCGTGCAGGGCAGCATCGCGTTGCAGATCCTCCCCGGCGGCGCCGGTCTGGCCGAGACCGGCCTGCTGGGCGTGCTGCTCGGCGCCGGCATCGCCGCCGCCCCGGCCGGCGTGATCGTCCTGTTCTACCGGGCCATCACATGGCTGGGCCTGGCCGTGGCGGGGTGGGTCGTCTACGCGGTCATGCCGCGGCTGCGCACCGCCCGCCTTGAGCCCGCCTTCTAGGTGAGCCAGGTCACACTCATATCCGGGACATATGGTGTGATACCGACAGATACTTCGCCCGTGCCGAGAAGATTATCCGTCGTCGCCGCAGTCGCCGCGGCCATGGTGACCGTGACCATCGCGCCCGCGCTCGCCGTCTCCGGCGGCGCCGGCAGCTATGGCTTCGCCGCCAAGCTCACCGCCGACGGCCGTGCGTGCAGCGGCGCGCTCGTCGCCCCGGCCTGGGTGATCACCGCGGCCAGCTGCTTCCCCGAGAACGCCGACGGCGGTTCGCCGGTCAAGGACACCACCGTCGTGGTCGGGCGATCGGATCTGTCCACAACGAACGGTGTCGTCGCCCACGTGTCGACGCTGGTGCCCGACGCCGGCCACACCGTGATGCTGGCCAAGCTGGACAAGGCCGCCACCGGCATCGCCCCGGTGACGCTGACCAGCGCCGCGCCTGTCGCCGGCACCACGGTTCGGCTCGCCGGCTTCGGCCGCACCGCCACCGAGTGGCTGCCGAACCTGTTGCACACCAACACGTTCACCGTCGGCACGGTCGACGCCGCGCAGTTGGTGTTGCAGAGCCCCGACTCCGACGCGTGCAAGGGCGACGCCGGCGCGCCGGCCTTCCAGGAGGTCGACGGCAAGTCCGTGCTGGTCGGCGTGACGACTTCCTCTTTGCAGCACGGATGCATGGGCGTCGAGCAGCCGCAGCAGGGCACCACCGAGGTCCGCGCCGACACGCTGGCGGCGTGGATCGGGCAGCAGACCGCGCCGCAGCAGATCTCGTGCACGCCGGCCACGGTGTGGTCGCAGCGCGATGACGGCCTGCTGTGGAAGTACGTGCACAACGGCCCCGGCGACGGCTCGATCAGCTGGGTCACGCCGACCGCCTCCGTCGGCAGCGGCTGGCTCGGGCACCTGCTCGCCGGGCCCGACGGCGTGGTGTACGACATCCACAAGAACACCGGCACTGCCGATCCCAACCCGGACGGCACCCTCAAGCGCTGGGTGTGGACCGGCACCAAGTGGACCGGCGGCGGCAAGGTCGGCAGCAGCTGGCAGCGTTACTTCACCCCCGAGTACGTCAACCGCATCACCGTCGACTCGCAGGGCCGGATCTTCGCCATCGACACCACCGGCGCGCTGCGCACGTACGCCTGGAACAACACCACCGGCACCTTCGACAACCCTGGCGGCGAGGTGCTCGGCACCGGCTGGGCCCAGTACAACTCGATCACCGCCGCCGGCGACGGCGTGCTGTACGCCCGCAACCCCGCCGGCAACCTCTACCGGTACCAGTACTCCGCCGCCACCAAGACCTGGCTGCAGCGGGCCGAGCTGGTCGGCAGCGGCTGGCAGAAGTTCAGCGAGATCTTCTCGCCGGGCGGGGACGTGCTGTACGGCCGGTTCTTCCCGACCACGGCCAACGCCAAGCTGCTGTGGTTCCGGCGGGACGATCGGACCGACACGTGGATCGAGGCCACCGGCAAGGTCGTCGGCTCCGGCTGGAACACGCAGCTGCACGTGGCCGCCGATCCTTCGGCCTGCGCTCCGTCGAACTGATGTTTCGCTGACCGGCGGCCCTCTTCGTGCCGTCGGTCAGCGGCGCATCGCCTGGATCCGGGCCTTGGTGTCCGGGTCGTCGAGCAGCTCGCCGAACACCTGCGACTCCCGCACCATCTGGTCGTGCGCGTGGATCGTGTCGTGCACCAGTTTCCGGGTCTGCTCCAGCGACCTCTCCGGCTTGGCCAGCAGCGCCGCCACCCGGTCCTTGAGCCGGGCTTCGAGGGCTTCGGCGTCGTCGAGGACTTCGTTCACCAGCCCCAGTTCTTGCGCCTTCCCGGCCGGCACGCGGTCGCCGAACAGCAGCAGTTCGGCGGCCCGGTGGCGGCCGATTCGCTGCGTCAGCAGCAGGCTGCTGCCGAACTCCGGCACCAGGCCGATGTTGACGAAGGGGAACTGGAGGTAGCTGCGCTCCGTCGCGTAGACGAGGTCGCAGTGCAGCAGGACCGTCGCCCCGATGCCGACCGCCGGGCCGTCGACCGCCGCGACCAGGACCGCCTTCGTGTCCAGGACCGCCTCCTGGAACTCCCGCACGGCGTCGTTCGCCTTGAAATCGTCGAGGAAATCACCCAGGTCGTTGCCCGCGCTGAACGCCCCGCCCGCGCCGGCGAGCACCACCACCCTGGCCGCTTCGGCCTGCCGGAGCACCGTCCCCAGCTCGCGGTACATCGCCGTGGTCAGCGCGTTGCGCTTGGCCGGACGGTTGATCGTGACCGTCAGCGTCTGCACGTCCACCGCCGTGGTGATCTCGTCCATGGCCAGCACAGTACCATTTTGAAACCTAGCCGGTCTGCCATCTGCCCCGTCACACCTTCGAAGCCTTCCCAGCTACGTCTGCCGCTCCCACACCGAGACGACCGCCCCGCTCCGGCGTCGTCTCCATCCTCCCCGAGGGCCTGCGCCGCCACTTCGAGCGTCAGCAGCTCATTCGAGGCCACCCCAGACCGTTGTCACACAAGACCTTCTACGCTCTCTCGCCTCGCTCTACGACCAGCCCTAGCCACTACTTCCGTTACACCCCAACGCTTTTCACCCATTAGTGATTCGAGTCGATCTTCGCGTGCGCGTAAACTCGCAGTTATGAACCCCGAAGTCGCTCGCATGATCGAATGCGAACGAGAGATCCGCCGCCTGCAAGCCGAGCAACTCCGCCTCATCGCCACCCTCGACGTCGACGAATGGACCGCCCACGACATCGGCCCCGCCCTGCAACTGTCTCCGTCCAACGCCTCCGACCGTGTCAAGTGGGCCCGCACCCTGCATGACGTGCACCCCACCGTCTTAGACGCCCTGCACGCCGGTGTCATCTCCGAGCGCTCCGCCCACGCCCTGGTCGACCCCACCGAGTACTACCCACCCGAACTAGCCCACCGCGCCATCGCCAAAACCCTCGAAACGGCAGCAGGCCGCTCCCCGCAGCAACTCCGCCGTTCCTGCCAGGCCCGGTTGCAGCGCGCCGACCCCGCCATCCACCTGCAACGCCGCGACGCCGCCCGCCGCAGCCGTAAAGTCGTCCTGTTCGACGCCCAAGACGGCCTCGGCATCGTCTCCTGCTCCCAACCCATCGAGATCGCCCACGCCATCTACGCCAAGATCGACCGCCTCGCCGCCCACGAACCGAAAAACGGCCGCAACCTCGACGAGATCCGCGCCGACGTCATGGCCGGTCTCATCCTCGAAGACCCCAAGACCGCCGGCCTCAAGCCCCTGATCCAGGTCACCGTCCCCCTCACCGCCCTGCTCGGCGTCGACGAACGCCCCGGCACACTCGCCACCGGCCAACTCATCCCCGCCCCGGTCGTCCGGGAGTTGATGTCCCACCCCGGCACCCTGTTCCACCGCCTGCTCACGGATCCGGCCGGGCACCTCGTGGAGTACACCCCGAAGCTCTACCGCCCCAAGGTCGGCGTCGACCGCTTCCTCCGCGCCCGCCACCAAACCTGCGTCATGCCCTGCTGCTCACACCCGTCGCGGAGCTGCGACATCGACCACGCCACCCCCTGGCCGGTGGGTGAGTCCACCGGCACCAACATGGCCCCCTTGGACCGGCGGCACCACCGCTACAAGCACGCCACCAACGCCGACGTCAGCATCGCCAAGGACGGCACCACGACGGTGACAACCCGGTGGGGTCTGACCTACGTGACCAAGCCCGAACCGCTGGACGAGCCCCCGTTCTAAAGGCAGGCTGGGGACTGTCCGCTGACCGGCCAACCACCGCCGGAAGCATCAACGCCGGAGGGGCCGCTGCCGCGACCACGACGGCAAGCTCTGGTGTTGACGGATTTCTGTGCCGTCGCGGCCTTGCCACCCGAACCCGTGGTCCCGCCAGCCGCACCTCACGTCCAGCGCTTGCGACCGCCGGTCCACTCACGTCACACCGTTGGTCACCTTGCCGCGCGCCATCACCCGCCTCCACCTGCTGCACCCCTTGCCGCCCTCACCCCGCCACCCGCACCACAAACCACCCCCACACCGCCACTTCTCCACTCCATGCCCGCCAACCACGGATGCTTTTCTCCTTCCGCGCCCTCCCAAGCCTTCTGTAAACCCACGCACCCCCCGCCACCCGGCCTCACCCGCGCACCCACCCACCTCGCGCCCCCGCCGACACCCCAGTCGCATGCCGGAAAACCGCCCCCTTCCTCAAGACCTGCTCAAGCCACGGAACCCCACCGCGCCCATCCCCGTTCCACAACCACGGACACCACAGCCAGGGGGCCGGCATGCACGGAGAGCGACTCAACAACGGACTGACGGCGATCGCCGTGGGGGACGGGGCGGCGCTGGTCACGCTGCCGGGGCTGGGCAACGGGGCGGATCTGGCGGTGAAGGTGCCGAGGATGGTGGCGCTGTCGGCGAAGACGCTGGCGAAGGGGTTTCGCAGGCGGGTGCATCACATCCAGAGGCCGACGGCGATGCCCCGAGGAACGACGATCGAGGAGCTGGCGGGGTGGCACGCGGAGGCGCTGAGGGAGAGGTTTGACGGCCCCGTGGACGTGATGGGGACGTCGGCGGGAGGGATCACGGCGCTGCAACTGGCGATGGATCACCCGGACGTGGTGCGAAGGCTGGTCCTGTGCACAGCGGCGAGCAAGCCGAGTGAAGAAGGCAAGAGGGTGCTGCTGCGGCTGATGAGGGATGAGCGGCGAGGGAAGAACGACCCCTGGACGGCGAGTGGGCTGATCACCCGGGGACCCCTACGGCTCCTGACCACAGCGGTGTACGCGGTGGCATCGCTGACGAACGGCAAGAGGGCGCCGGGCGAAGCGGAGATGGTGGAAGCGGCGCAGGGATGGGACGTCACGGAAAGGCTGGGCGACGTCCGGGCGCCGACGCTGGTCATCGCGGGAACACGGGATGCGCTGGTGCCGGTCGAGTATGCCCGGGCGACGGCGGAAGGGATCCCGAACGCGAGGCTGCTGCTGATCGAGGGCGGGGATCACCTGACGACGATGTTCAACGGGCGGGTGTCGCCGACGATCCGAGGGTTCCTGGACTACCGGTGATGGGCCAAGGCCTGGTGGGCCTCGGCGGCGCTGGTGGCGGGTTCGGTGTGCACGGTGGCGGCGGCGAGCCGGGGCACGGCATGCACCAGGCGGTGCTCGACGTCATGGGCGATGCGGTGAGCCTGCTCGACGGTGAGCGCGGCGTCGACGGTGACGGCGAGCTCGGCGCGAAGGGTGTGGCCGATCCAACGCATGCGAACCTGGCCGGCGGCAAGGACATCGGGGACGGCGGAGGCGGTTCGTTCCACCAGGTCGACCACGACCGGGTCGACGGCGTCCATGAGGCGGCGGAACACCTCGCGGGCGGCGTCACGGAGCACGAACAAGATCGCGACGGTGATGCCGAGGCCGATAATCGGGTCGGCCACAGGAAAACCGAGGGCCACGCCGCCGGCGCCGAGCACGACGGCCAGTGAGGTGAAGCCGTCGGTACGTGCATGCAGGCCATCGGCGACCAGCGCGGCGGAGCCGATGCGACGGCCGACGACGATGCGGTAGCGGGCGACGATCTCGTTGCCCAGGAAGCCGATCACGCCCGCGGCCGCGACAACCCACAGGTGATTCACGGGCTGTGGGTGGAGAAGGCGGTCGACGGCCTCCCAACCGGCGATCACGGCGGAACCGGCGATGATCAGCACCACGGCCACACCGGCCAAGTCCTCGGCGCGGCCGAGACCATAAGTGTAGCGGCGGGTGGCCGCGCGGCGCCCCAACAGGAAAGCGACCCCGAGCGGCACCGCGGTCAACGCGTCGGCGAAGTTATGGATGGTGTCGCCGAGCAGCGCGACGGAACCGCTGACCAACACCACCGCCAACTGCGCGACCGCCGTCACGAACAGGACCGCGAACGACCAGCCCAAGGTCCGCATCCCCTGCCGACTCGCCTCCAGCGCCGTGTCCACCCGGTCGGCACTGTCATGGCTGTGCGGCTTGAGCACGTGCCGAAGCCGGCCCCAGCGAGAGTGCCGGTGGCCGTGCCCATGTCCGTGGTGAGGCGTCACGTTGCCAGAATGACCTGCTCAAGGGCATTATGCAACCATGTGCGCGCACAAGAACATGGCAACTGCCAGTGGTTCGCACCAGCAAGTGGACGGCGAGCGGCTCACCATCGCCGCCGATGTGCTGCGCCACCTCGCCGATCCCACCCGCCTGCACCTGCTGCACCTGATCCGCGACGGCGAGCAGGACGTGTCCACCCTCACGACGCAGGTCGCGGCCTCCCGGTCATCGGTCTCCCAACACCTGGGCCGGCTCCGCCTGGCCGGCCTCGTCCAGGCACGCCGCGACGGCCGCCGGATGCTCTACCGCATCACCAGCGACCACCTGGCGGCCCTGGTCGACGAGGCCCTGGGCTTCGCCGACCACTCGGTGCGGGGCATCCCCCACCACCACGGCTAGAGATCGACGCGCGTGCCCATGATGACGGTGCGCTCGACCGGCAACCGGAAATACACCGCCGGACTGGCGGCATTGTGCGCGAGACCGACAAAAAGCAGCTTCTGCCAGCGAGGCAGGCCCTTTTCCTTCTCGCGGCCGACCTCGATGCTCACCCGCGACAGGTAGTAGAAGGCGGCATCGGGATCGATCTCCAGCTCCGAGGTGAGCATGAAGGCGTCGCGAAGGGCCGAAGGAATGTCCTGGTCGTCCTGGAAACCGAAGCGAACCGTCAGATGGACGATGCCGTCATCGGTGCGATGCAGGGAATCGACGTTCAGGCGCTCGTTCCGCGGCACGTGGGGGACGTTTTCCGGGATCACCGTCACAATGACGACGTGCTCGTGGACCACGCCGTTGAACTCGAAGTTGGCCCGCAACGCCAGCGGCACGGTCTCCTTGGACGGATGCGGGAAGACGGCGATGCCGGGCACTCGGACGCCCTCGCCGGCGCGGATCTCGTCGACGAATTCGGCCATGGAGCCCTCGATCTCGGCCCGCCGGGCGGTGACGACACGGCGACCACGCTGCCAGGTCAGCATCACGGCGACGACCAGGGCGCCGAGCAGCAGCGGGAGCCAACCGCCGTGCACGATCTTGGTCAGGTTCCCGGCGAGGAACACCAGCTCCAGGCCGCCAAAGACGACACCGACCAGGGCGAGCTGCCACCACTTCCAGTGCCAGGCGGCGCCGGCCAGCACGAGGAACAGGGAGGTCGTCAGCAGCAGCGTGCCGGTGACGGCAAGGCCGTAGGCCGTGGCCAGCGACTGGGAGGAACCGAAGGTCACGGTCAGGATGATGACGCCGGCCAACAGGATCCAGTTGATGCCGGGCACGTAGATCTGGCCGCTTTCCTCCTTGGACGTGTGCCGCACGGTCAGAATCGGCAGCAACCCGAGCTGAACGGCCTGCCGGGCCATGGAGAAGGCCCCGGAGATCACCGACTGCGAAGCGATGACCGTGGCGACGGTGGCCAGCACCACCAGCGGGATCTGCGCCCACCCCGGCGCCAGGATGAAGAACGGGTTCGACACGGCCTCGGGCCGGCTGAGAATCAACGCGCCCTGGCCGAGGTAATTCAGCGTGAGCGCGGGGAACACCACGAAGAACCAGGCCCGGCTGATCGCCGGACGGCCGAAATGGCCCATGTCGGCGTAGAGCGCCTCGGCGCCGGTGATGGCCAGCACGACCGCACCCATGGCGACGAAGGCCAACACCGGGCGGTCGAGGAAAAAGGCGATGGCCGACGTCGGCGAGAGGGCCAGCAGAATGCCGGGCTTGGCCACCACCCACGGCAGCCCGAGCAGGCCGATCACCACGAACCACAGCAGCATGATCGGCCCGAAGAACCGCCCCACCCGGTGCGTGCCGAGGCGCTGCGCCAGGAACAGCAGCACCAGGATGGTCACGCCGACCGGCAGGATGATCTCCTTGATCTCCGGCGACACGACCTCGATGCCCTCGATCGCCGACAGCACGGAGATGGCCGGCGTGATCACGCTGTCGCCGAAGAACAACGCGGCGCCGATCACACCGAACAGCACCGCCGTCGACACCATCTTGGTCCGGCCGGGCACGCTGCGGCGGATCAGCGCGGCCAGCGCCATGATGCCGCCCTCGCCGTCGTTGCCGGCGCGCATCACGAACACGACGTACTTGATCGACACGATCAGCAGCACGGCCCAGAAGACCAGGGAGATGACGCCGTACACGTCCAGGGCCACCGGGCGGATCGCGCCGCCGTCGATGGCGAACACGGTCTGGAGCGAATAGAGCGGGCTGGTGCCGATGTCGCCGAACACGACGCCGAGCGCGCCGACCGCGAGCGCCGCCATGCCGGTGCGCTGGTGTCCTTCGTTACTCACGGGCCCAGTCTGCCCGGCCCGAGTGGATCACGCCCCCAACGACACACACGACTATTTCGCGGCCGACACGCTGGCCTGGAGGTGCGCCGAGGCGGCGTCCGTGGTGCCCTTGAGGTATGACGTTGCTCATGCGTGCCCTGGACGCCGCGTTCGGTCACCCGCGCGGCGTCGCCGGCCGGCTGGGTGGCTCGATCATGGCCCTGGGCAACCGTGAGCAGGAACGCGCGGCCATCGCCGACGCGGAGCTGAGCTCCGGCGAGATCGCCCTGGTCGTCGGCCACGGGCCGGGGGTGGGCGTGGCGTTGGCGGTGACGGCGGTGTCGCCCGGCGGCCACGTGATCGGGGTGGATCCGTCCGCGGTCATGCGGACGATGGCCGCCGAGCGCTGCGCCGGCGCGATCGAGACCGGGGATGTCGAGCTGCGGGCCGGCTCCGCGGAGAACACCGGCTGCGCCGACGGGTCCGTGGATGCGGCGATCTCCGTCAACAACGTGATGCTGTGGAACCGATGCGCAGGGTTCGCCGAGCTGCACCGGGTGTTGCAGGCCGGCGGGCGGCTGGTCGTCACCGTTCACCGGCACGTCCTGGGCGTCGAGCCGGCGACGCTGCGGGACGAGGCCGAGGCGGCCGGGTTCGTGGACGTCCAGCTGACGCTGAGGGAGCGGCGCGGCAACAGCCCGGCGGTGAAGCTGATCGCCTTCAGGGCGTGATCACGGTCGCCGTGAACCGACCACTGGTGGCGGCGTGCTTCACGGCATCGGCGATGTCGTCGAGTGCGAACTCCGTGACGTCGAACTGATTGAGGTCGAACAGACCGGAGCGGACCAGCTCGACGAAGCGCCGATTGGCCCAGCGCGGGAACATCCACTGACCCCGCACGGTGATCCCGTTGCGCATCAGCCATCGGTACGGCAGCGACAGGTCGTCCTGCACGCCACCCATCAGCACCACGCGGCCGTACTCCCGCACGGTCATCGCCGCCGCTCGCACGGGCTCGCTCCCGGCCGTCGGCGGCAGCAGATCGAGCACGACGTCGATCGGCCCCGGGGCGGCGGCGAGCATCTCCTCCGTACTGCCGTGCCGGACCGTCCTCACGCGGCTGCCGAAGCGGTTCTCCAGCTCTGCCAACATCTTCTCGTCACGGCCGGGCGCCACCACGCAGCCGGCGCCCATGGCCAGCGCCACGGCGACGGCGGCGCTGCCGAAGTTGCCGGTGGCGCCGCTGATCAGCACCGTCTCCCCCGCCGCCAACTCGGCCGCCAGCAGTCCCCCGTAGGGCACCAGGCCCACGGTCGTGGCCGCGACCCAGCGGCCCGCGTCGGCCGGGTCGATCGGGCCCAGCGGGGTCACGTTCTCCGTGGGGACAAGGAGTTGCTCGGCGAAGGACCCGTTGCCGCAGTGGTCCTGAAGGCGCAGGCCGCCGTCGCCACGGGCGCTCCAACCCTGCAACATGATGTCCGGCGTCACAGCGTCGTCGCGGGCGCGGAGCGTCGGGTCGCACAGGACCCAGTCCCCCGGCTTGAGCCGCGTGGCGTCGGGGCCGACGGCCCGAACCTGGCCGACCGCGCCGATGCCGAGCGTGATCGGCAGCGTGAGCAGCTGCCCGCGGTCGCCGGCGATCACCTCGTCGGTGTACGGCAGCACCGGCGCGGCTTTGACCTCCACCAGCACTTCCCCCTTGCCGGGCAAGGGATCGGGCACGGTTCGCACGGTGAGCGGGGCGCCGAACTGGGTGAGCACTGCGGCCTTCATCGGTGATGTCCTCCGGGTCGTTCGTCCTGGCACGACCCATCGTGCGACGATCCGGCCGGCGGATCCAGACCTGGTATTATCCTAGGATTGAGGAGGCCCACCATGTCGACCGGACTCGGCGAGTTCCTGCGCTCCCGCCGCGAACGCCTGACGCCCGAGGCCGTCGGCCTGCCCTTGGGTCGCCGCCGACGCACGCCGGGGCTGCGTCGGGAGGAGATCGCCGAGCTCGCCGGCATCGGGGTCGACTGGTACATCCGCCTGGAGCAGGGCCGGGCCGTCCGCCCCTCCGTCGCCACGATCGACGCGCTGGCCGCCGCGCTGCGGCTGGACGACACCGAGCGGGCGCACCTCGCCGCGCTGGCCCACCAGACCGCGCGGCCGCCGTTCGTCCGCGAAACCGTGCCGCCGGCGGTGAAACGGCTCATCGAGGGCCTCGACCGGCCCGCATACGCCACGGGCCGCCGCTGGGACGTCCTGGCCTGGAACGACGCCGCGTGCGAGCTGTTCACCGACTTCGGCGCGTGCGCCGCCGAGGACCGCAACATCCTCGTCTACCTGCTGCTCGATCCGGCCACGCGCCGCCTGTTCGGCCGGGGCTGGGCGGTCATGGCCCGCCGCACCGTCGCCCAGTTCCGTGCCGCCCACGACGTCTTCGCCGGCGACCCCGCCTTCACCGGCCTGGCCGCCCGCCTCGCCGCCCACTCCCCCGAGTTCACCGCCTGGTGGGAGGACCACGACATCTCCGTCGGCCGCGGCTCCGGCCAGAAGACGCTGCACCACCCGACCCGCGGCGTCGTGACCTACGACTTCGCCAACTTCCAGGCCAATGACGACGATGCCGTCCGCCTCACCCTCTTCGCGCCGACGGGGTGAGGCGGCACCGGCCATGCGCGGAGGCTCAGCTGATGTCGGCCCGGTCGATGGCGATGTTCCGGCCGGTGCTGGCCGGATTCCGGCCGCTGCCAACGGTGATCGTCAGCGTGTGCGGGCCGTTGGCGAGCCTGGGGCTCGTCCAGACGATGCCGGCGGCGTCGCGGCTCGGGGCGTAGTCGTCGATGGTGACGGCCGAGCCGCCGTCCATGGACAGCAGCATCTGACCCTGGTCGACGTCCTTCACGGCATGCAGGGCGACCTGGCCGCCGGTGAAGTGGAGCTGGGCCACGGAACCGGGGACGTAGCTCCAGTTGGCGGTGCCGTCGTACATGTCGGAGACGCCATCGGTACGACCCCAGTTGGCGGCGTACTGGAAATAGTTGACACCGGAGGTCACCGTGCCGTCGACGATCTGGGTGACCGGGCCGTCGGCCGGCGAGAGGGTGACGAAGTAGGCGTCGGTGCCGGACGTCCAGGAGATCGGCACGCCGGCGTTGCCCGTGATGACGGTGGTGCCGACGGTGACCGGCTGGGCCAGTGGATTCTGATCGGGTATGCGCTGCACCGCCACCTGCACGCCGGAGCTGCCGGCCAGCCAGGACGGAAGGTTCTTCAGCGACAGGGTGACCGTGCCGGTGTTGTTGCCGGAGTCTCCCAACAGGACAGTCGCGCGATGCAGGGCCTGGTCCTTCGCGGCGACGGCATCGGTGGTGGCGCCGCCGTTGTCGACCGAGACGAGCTGACCGGTGATGTTGCCGTACGCCTGGTACACCCACCACTGGCCGGTCGGCTGCCCGCCGACCAGGGTCGAATCGAGGCTGCCGGTGACGCAGCAGTCCGACCAGATGGCGTGATCGGCCAGGCTGATCCCCGACCTGGCCAGCTCTGCCAGGTACCACGCCTGGTAGCCGGCATGTTGTTCACCGGAGAACAGGTACTCGTTGTCGGCCAGCTTGACGCCACTGATTCCCCGGGCCGACAACAGGGATCGGGCCGTGGCGGCGTCCTCCACCGGGTGCGGGCTGAAGTGCCAGTTCAGATAGGTCGGCACGGTGCCGGCGGACTTGGCGTGGTCGAGGAACGTGCCCAGGGTCGTGGGATTCCAGCCGGACTGGCTCGGCCCCATGACCGAAGCGTCGGGGACGAGCCGGCGGATCTCTCTCACCGCTGTGTCCCACATCTGGAAGTACTGCGGAGAATTCAGGCCGGCAGGCCAGAACGCGGTGCCGTCGGGCTCGTTCCACACGTCGTAGTTCACGGCGAGCCCGGATGCCTTCACGTCAGTGACCACCTGGTCGACGAACGACGTCCAATTGGCGCAGTCACCGTTGGTGCACGGGTAAACCGTCGAGGACGGCTGCGTGGTGTCGGCCCCGAACAAGTCGCTGACCAGCAGGTCGTAGCTCGCCCCATAGGCGCCGAGCCGACGGGCCTGGTCGAGGGCGGAGTTGATGCGGACGCGGTAGCCGGCGCCGGCGGTCATGCCGTCGCCGATCCAGCCGTGGCCGTCGATCCGGGCCCCGCCGCCGCGCCCGGACTTGACGTTGAGCGGCCGGAGGAGGTTGTCGGCCGGTGCGTTGCCGTCCTGGCTCAGGCCGTAGAGGAAGCCCGAGCCGACGCCGGTCGGTGCGCCCAGCGCGGCGCCGAGATCGACGGTGACGGTGTGGTCGGCCTGTGGTGCGGGAATCGCCGCGGCGAGCAGCAGGGTGGCCGCCGCGACAAGGGAGGTGGTCATCGTTGACCCTTCGTCGTTCCTACAGGGTTGGCACGACGCGCCGGAAGACGGAGATGCGCGCCAGCGGGGCCTGGGCCTCGACGGTGCTGCCGCCGGCGTGTTGCTCGCCGGTGTGCGTGTCGATCCAGGCGGTGCCAGCCGGCAGGTAGACCGGCCGCGACCGTACGCCGAGTTCGGTGACCGGCGCGACAAGGAGATCGGGACCGAACAGGAACTGGTCTTCGACCGTCCACACGGGAGGGTCATCGGGAAAGTCCACGAACAGGGGTCGTTGCAGCGGACTTCCGGCCCGAAGGTGCTGGTGGATGTAGTCGCGCAGGGTTTCCCGGAGACGCAGCTGGTCGGCGATGATCTCGTACGCCTGCTCGCCGTACGACCACACCTCGTTGGGGCCGCCGGAATGTCCCGCGCCGAAGCCGATCCGCGGCTCGCGGTGGCCGTGCAGGCGGAACAGCGGGCAGAACACCCCGTACTGGAACCAGCGGACCATGAGCTCGCGGTAGGCGGGCTCCTCGGGATCGCCGCCGTGGAAACCGCCGATGTCCGTGGTCCACCAGGGAATTCCGCTGACGGCGACGTTCAGGCCGGCGCGGATCTGGGTGCGCAGCGAGGCGAAGGTGGCCGGAATGTCCCCCGACCACAGCGCCGCCCCGAACCGCTGGCTGCCGGCCCAGGCCGATCGGACCAGGCACACGACCTCGTCCTCCCCTTCGGCGGTCAGGTGCTCGTGCAGGCCGCGAACGTGGTCGCGGGGATAGAGATTCGCCACCTCGCGGCCCGGCCCGGCGGCGAAGCGGAGGTTGCCGAACTGCTCCGGGAAGATCTCCGGCTCACACGCGTCCAGCCACCACACCCGGACGCCGTGCTCGTAGTAGCCGGCTTTCAGCTTCTCCCAGACGAAGTCGCGCGCCGCCGGATCCGTGGCGTCGTAGAAGGCGACGCCGTGGCGGTTCCCGTCGAAGCCCCTGTCCGGGAAGATCTGGTGCAGCGGCAGGCCCTGCTCGGTGCCGATCAGGAAACCGTTGTCCCGCATGTGCTCGTAGTTCTCGCTGAGCGGATTCACCGACGGCCACACCGAGACCATGAGCTTGACGCCCAGGCCGGCCAGCTCCTTCACCATCGCCGCCGGGTCCGGCCACTGCGCCGGATCGAACCGCCAGTCGCCCAGGTGCGTCCAGTGGTAGTAGTCGGCGACGATCACCGCCAGCGGCAGGCCACGGTCCCGGTGTTCGCGGGCGACGGACAGGAGTTCCTCCTGGCTCTCGTACCGGAGTTTGGACTGCCAGAATCCCGTTGCCCAGCGGGGCAGGGCCGGCGCGTGGCCGGTGGCGTCGGCGTAGTGCCCCAGGATCTCGGCCGGCCCGTCGCCCGTGGTCACCCAGTAGTCGATCTGCCGGGCCGAGTCGGCGACCCACCGCGTGCCGTTGGCCGCGAACTCGACCCGGCCGATCGCCGGCAGGTTCCACAGCAGGCCGTAGCCCCTGGACGACAGCGCGAACGGAATCGTCACCTCCGCGTTGCGCTGCACCAGATCCAGCACCATGCCCTTCTGGTCGAGGCGGCCGTGCTGGTGCTGACCGAGTCCGAAGATCTTCTCGTCGTCGTAGGCACGGAACCGTTGTTCCAGCCGGTGATAGCCGTCGCCGTTGGGCGCGAACAGCCTCGGCCCCGGCCAGGCGAAGTGTGCCGGCTGTTCGGCGAGGAGCTCCTCACCGTCCCGGGAGAACGTCAGCCGCCCCTCGTCGGAGATGTCCAAGCGCAGCCGGCCGACCGTCAGCGAGGTGTCCGTCAACACGGCCGACACGTCCGCCGGCGTGATCTCCAGCGCGCCCGGGATGTCCGACACGATCGCCTTGCGGCCGACGCGGACCCGGATGCTGTCGGCGCCCCACGGCTGCGCGCACAGCACGTGATCGGCGCTGCGGAACCACAGTTCTGACACGGCAGTCCCCTCAGTCCTTGACCGCGCCGGCGGACAGGCCCGCCGACACGTGTCGTTGTGCCACCACGAGCAGCACCGCCACCGGCAGCGAGGCCAGGACTCCGGTCGCCATCACCGAGTTCCAGCTGGTGGTGTTGGTGCCGGCGCCGACGAAGTCGTACAGGCCGACGGTGATCGGCGTCCAGTCCGGACTGCCGAGGTTCAGGGTGGAGGCGAACATGAAGTCCCCCCAGGAGAACAGGAACGCGAACAGCGCGGCCGTCACGACGCCGTTGCGGCTGACCGGCAGCACGATCCGCGTGAAGGTGCGCACCGCCCCGGCGCCATCGAGGTTGGCCGCCTCGATCAGCTCCTTCGGCACCGACAGCATGAACGCCCGCATGATCAGCACCGCGAACGGCACCGCCAGCGTCGAGTCGGCCAGCACCAACGCCTCCGGCGAGTTGAGCAGGCCCAGCGTCGAGAACACGCGGTACAGCGCGTTGGCCATCACGATGCCCGGGATCAGCTGCACGATCAGCAACGAGAACAACACCGGCCGCGAGCCTCTCCTCGACAACCCGTAGGCCGCCGGGGCTGCGATCAGCAGCGTGAGCACGACCGTGCCCAGGGCCACGATCAGCGACACCACCAGATGTCCACCCTGCTGGCCCAGCGCGTGCCGGTATCCGTCCAGGGTCGCGTCCAGCGGCAGCCAGTGCGGCTCCCGGTCGGCGATCTGCGCGTTCGTCTGGAAGGAGGCGTCGACCATCCAGTACAGCGTGAACAGCATCACCGCCAGGATCACCAGTGCGGCAACGGTTTTCATCGCGCCGACACCTCCGACCTCATGGACCGCAGGTAGAACACCGCGAACACCAGCGCCACGACGATCAGCATGTTGCTCGCCGCCGCCCCCAGCCCGAACTGCGACAGGCCGCCGAACGACAGCTGGTAGCCGTAGGTCGTCACCGTCTGCGTCGAGTCGGCCGGGCCGCCCTTGGTCATCACCCAGATCACGTCGAACACCTTGATCGTGTAGATCAGCCCCAGGGTCAGCACCACGACCACCACCGGCCGCAGCATCGGCATCGTGATGTGCCGGAACCGCTGCCAGCCCGACGCCCCGTCCAGCGCCGCCGCCTCGTGCAGGTCCTTCGGGATCGACTGCAGGCCGCCGTAAAGGATCACCATGTTGAACGGGATGCCGATCCACACGTTGCACAGCAGCACTCCCGCCATCGCCGTGCCCACGCTGTTGAGCCACGGCACCGGAGTCTGAACCACGTGCAGCGCCAGCAGCACGTGGTTGAGCACCCCGTTGCTCGTGTCCAGGATCCAGCGGAACACGGTCCCCGTCACCACCAGCGGCAGCAGCCACGGAATCAGCAGCAGCGTCCTCAGCACCGCGCTCAACCGGAATGCGCTGGTGAAGAACACGGCCAGCGCCAGGCCGATGGTGAACTGAGCGGCCAGGGACCCCACCACGAACACCGCGGTGTTGACCACTGCCTCCTCGAACACCGGGTCCCGCAACAGGTTCACATAGTTGTCGAACCCGGTGAACGGCGCTGTTCCGCTGTAGAGGGACTGGATGCCGAAGTCCTGGAACGACAGGATCACGTTGCCGACGAGCGGGTAGGCGAAGAAGACCGCTAGATACACCACCACCGGGACGATGAATCCGATGACCGGCCACCGCTGCCCGGCTGTCACCGGGCGGTCGCCTGCTTCTGGGCCGCGTCGAGCGCGGCCGCCGGAGTGGCCCGCCCGGCCAGCGCGGACTGGACGGCGGTCCACAGGGCCTCGGAGTACTTCGGATATTTCACGCCGAGGGCAGCGGTCCGCCCCTTCGCGCCGCCGATCTCGTCCACGAAGGACTTGAACAGCGGAGCGCCCGCCGCCAGCTGCTGGGCCGCTTGTTCGTTGCTGGGCACGTAGTTGGTGAGCTTGGCCCACACGAGGCTGTTGGCCTGCGAGGTCATGCACTTGATCACCGCGGCGGCCTTGGCCGACTTGGGACCGTTGCCGGCGGCCCACACCTCTCCGCCGAGGGGGCTGGACGGCGTGCCGCCGACCGGGACGGGGATGGGCGTGACGGCGAAGTCAGTCATGCCGGTCTTGGCGAGCTGCGGTAGCTGCCACGGCCCGTTGACCATCATGGCCAGGCTGCCGTTGGCGAACTGCTCCTCGACGTTGGCCTGGGTCCAGGTGAGGACGTCCTTGGGTGCGGCCCCGCTGCTCTCGAGATCCGCGAGCAGTTGCAGCGCGGCCACGGACTGCGGCGAGTTCAGGGTGGTGAGCGAGCCGCCCGCGCTGAGGAAGAAGGCCTCGAACTGGAAGCTGCCCTCCTCGGTCGCCGGGACCGCGAACCCGATGCCGTGCTGGGCGCCGTCGGTCAGCCGAGCGGCCGCGGCCTTGAGCTCGTCCCAGGTCCTGGGCGCCTGGAGACCGGCCGCCGTGAAGAGCTTGGTGTTGTAGTACAGCGCGAGGGCATGACGCCCGGGGCGACGCCGTAGAGCTTGCCCTGGTACCGGCCGGCTTCGACGACGTTCGGATACAGGCCGTCGGTGGGCAGGTCGAGCGGGGCCAGCGCGCCGGTGGCCGCGATCTGTTGCAGGTCGGGGTTGTCCAGCAGCACCAGATCGGGCACCTGGTGGCTGCCGACCAGTTGCAGGACCTTGGTCCGCAGGTCCGGCACCACCTGCCGCTTGATCGTGACGCCGGCCTGCTGTCCGCATGTGTCCAGCAGCTGCGGCAGCGCGGTGAGCGCCGGATCCGTGTTGTAGTAGTCCATCTCGGTCAGGGTCGACTCGTCGACCGCGGACTGGCCACCACACCCGGCGGCGGCCAGCAGGACGGCAGCGGCGACAAGAGCGAGTTTCCTCATGGCGAAGACTCCCTTCGCACCCAAAGCGAACGACGCCCGGCGCGGTCCGGGCAGGGATGACCGCGAGCGACCGCCGCGAACCAGGCGGCGTCGGGAAAGCCGAGTCAGTGGCGGGGCGGGGCGGTGCTGCCGCGGTCGATGAACGGCGGCGCGAGCAGGACGTTGGGGGCGGTGCTGGAGCGGATGCGGCGCAGCAGCGCGTCGACGGCGGCCTCGCCCATCTCGGCGGCGGGCACGTCGGCGGCGCTGATCTGGGGACGCGCGGCGGTGGCGTTGCGGACCGAAGTGACCGCCAGCAGCGAGACGTCGGTCGGGATCTCCTTGCCGCGATGGGAAAGCGCGGTCACGAGACCGACAAGGGAGCGTTCGTTCACGGTGAGGACGGCCGTGATCTCGGGGACGTCGGCGAGGATGTGGTCGAGACAGTCGGCGGCGGCATCGGTGTTGTCCTCGCAACAGCGGGCGACGCCGGCGATCTCCAGCTCGACGACGATCTTCTCGAACGCGTCGGCGGCGCGGAACGCGGGGCCGTACTCGTGGTCGAGCAGTTCCTGCGGGCGGTTGACCAGGGCGATCGCCTTGTGCCCCAGGGCATGCAGCCGCCGCACGCCCTCGGTCACCAGGCCGGCGTAGTCGAGGTCGACCCAGCTGTGCGCGTCGTCGGCGCCGGTCCGGCCGATGGTGACGAACGGGAAGCCCTCGTCGATCAGCCTCGTCACGCGAGGGTCGCGCAGCACCGTCTCCATCAGGATGACGCCGTCCACGCGCTTCTCGGTGATCATGCGCTCGAACGACTGCTGCCGCTCCGGCGAGAGCAGCACGTCGAAGTCCCGGTCCACCGCCGCCTCGGCGACCGCGCCGACGAAGTGCAGCTGATCCACGCTCAGCCGCGGACCGGCCGGCGGAATCACCAGGCCGATGGTGCGGGTCGAGCCTTCCGCCAGCGCCCGCGCCGTCGCGTTGGGCCGGTACCCGGCCTCCTCGATCACGCGGGCGACGCGCTCGTGCAGCTCCGGGCTGACCTGCCGCTTCCCGCTCAGCACGTACGACACCGTGCTGCGCGACACGCCGGCCAGCTTCGCGATCTCGCCGATGTTCACCCGCGGCCTCCTCGGCTTGCGAACCGGTTCGCGAACCGGTTCGCCAGACTGTAGGCACTCCCGGAGCCCACGTCAACCGGTCCGAATGTTTCGGGTCAGGTGCCGAAAGGGGCGGTGCTGTGGCGGATCACCAACGAGGTGGCGAGGTCGACCCGGGTGGTGTCGGGGCGCTCGCCTCGGCCCAGCGAGAGGGCGAGGCGGGCGGCGGTCTCGGCCATGGCGACCAGGGGCTGGCGAATGGTGGTCAGCGGCGGCCCGACCCAGCGGGCCATCGGGAGGTCGTCGAAGCCGACGACGCTGAGGTCGTCGGGGATGCGCAGACCGAGCTCCCGGGCGGCCTCGTAGAGCCCGAGGGCCTGCAGGTCGTTGCCGGCGAAGACGGCAGAAGGCGGCTGCGCCAGGGAAAGCAGGTCGCGGCCGGCGGAATAGCCGGCTTCGAAGTGGAAGTCGCCCTCGCGCACGAGCCGGGGGTCGTAACGCAGGTCGGCGGTTTCGAGGGCGGCGCGATAGCCGTCGAGACGAGCGCGGCTGCACAGCATGCGGGACGGGCCGCCGATCAGGCCGATGCGGCGGTGCCCCAGGTCGATGAGGTGGCGGGTGGCGGCGACGCCGCCGCGCCAGTTGTTGGTGCCGACGGCGGGCACGCCTTCGGCCGGGTCGCCGGCGGGATCGAGGACCACAAAAGGGATGTCGCGGCTGGCCAGCTGGGCCCGTTGCGCCGCGTCGATGTCGCTGAGCACGAGCACCACACCGCATGGCCGCCGCGCGAGCACACCGTCCACCCAGGACTGGCCGGGCGAGAGCCGGCCGGCCGACTCGGACAGCACGACGTTCAGCTTCTCCTGGCGCGCAACGTTTTCCACGCCACGGATGACCTCCATGGCCCAGGCGCTCTCCAGCTCGTGGAAGACGAGGTCGAACAGCCGCGCGGGCGGGCCGCCGGCCCGGCGGCGGTAGCCGTGCCGCTGGAGCAGCTCCTCGACCCGGGCCCGCGTGCCGGGCGCGACGTCGGAACGTCCGTTGAGCACCTTGGACACGGTCGGCGTCGACACGCCCGCCTCCCGAGCGATCTCCGCCAGCGTCGGCGTGTCACCACGCATGACGGGAATGCTACCGGGCGTCGAAAGGTTTCGAGAGCCACTCCAGGATCACAGCGCCGAAGTCGGGGCCGGTGAATGTCGTCCAATGATCGCCCGGCACGCGCACGTAGTGGGAGGACGGCAGGGCGGCGGCGAGGTCGACGGCCGAGGAGTGACCATCGTCGCCGTCTCCGACAACAACCATTGTGGGCACGTCGATCTGACCCACGGCCGAGCGCGGCGTCGCCACGTGCGTGTCCAGGACATGCAGCAACGCGTACGGATCGGCGTCGAGCTGGGTGAGCCACGAGGCCAGCTGCTGGGCGCCTGGATCCAGCTCCTCCAGCTGGACGATGGCGGTCAGATTCCGGCGCAGGGAGCCGGTGCGGGAGGTGGCCCCGTCGAGGGCATCCAGGCCCTGACCGGCGATGACGGCCCGGCGGGGCCGGGCTCCGCGAACGAGCATCCGCAGGGTCACCCGGCCGCCGAGGGAGTACCCGCCGAGGTCGTAGTCGTCGAGCCCGAGTTCGGCGACGAGGGCCAGGATGTCGTCGGCCAGGGCGTCCGGCGGGTAGAGGTCAGGGTGGTGCGGACGATCGCTGGCGCCGTGTCCACGAAGATCCGGGAGGATCACGCGAAAGCCGTGCGAGGCCAGCAAGCCGGCGTGGCCCGAGGTGATCCACTGGGAGCCGAGGCCCATAAAACCGTGCAGCAGCACGACGGGACGGCCCTCCCCCAGCTCCTGGTAGGCGATCCGGGCGCGGTCGAAGCTGGCGATGGCGGGCACTCAGCGGATTCTGGCACGGCGGTTACCGGCGACGCGACGGAAAATCCGGACGTCGCCGGTGGGCGCCGGGTCTACTTGCCGTGCGGGTCGGTCCCGTTGACGGTGGCGACGACCTGGTCGTAGTCGCCGCGGGCCTCGCCGTAGCGGAGGAACTTCACCCGCTCGACCTGGATCTCCCGGGCGTCGGGCTGGGTCTGCACCAACGTCATGACCTCGGCGATGAACTCGTCGAGCGGCATGGCGTGCTCGTTGTCCTCCTGGCCCGGCATCAGAGGGGTCCGCACCGACGGCGGCTCCAGCTCCAGCACCTTGACGGTGGTGTCGGACAGCTGCAGGCGCAGCGACTCGCTCAGCATGTGGATGGCGGCCTTGGAGGCGTTGTAGCTGGGCGTGACCTTGAGCGGGGTGAAGGCCAGGCCCGAGGAGACGGTGACGATGGTGGCGTCGGGGCGGGTCTGGAGGTGCTCGACGAACGCGGCGACCAGGCGGATCGGACCGAGCACGTTGGTGGTGACGACCCGTTCGGCCGAGGCCAGGAAGCCCTCCGGCTTGTGCCAGTCCTCGACCTGCATGATGCCGGCCATCGCGATCAGCACGTTGAGCGACGGATGCGCGGCCAGCACCTCCTTGGCCGCGGCCTCGATACTGGCGGCGTCGGCGGTGTCGATCCGCACGGTGGAGATCTCCGGGTGCTCGACGGCCAGCTGTTCCAGCAGCGCGACCCGCCGGCCGCCGATGATGACCTTGTTGCCCCGCTCGTTGAGGGCCAGCGCCAGGGCGAGGCCGATGCCGCTGGTGGCGCCGGGAATGAAGATGGTGTTTCCGGTGATGTCCATGGCGCTGAGCCTGGCCGGATCCGCGAACCGCGTGCAGAGAGCGCATATCGGGGGATCGGCGATCCCTGGCTGGGAATCCGGTGGCGGCCGATACTGAGGGCATGGATCGAGCTGCACTGGCCGCATTCCTGCGCACCCGGCGGGAGGCGCTGCAACCGGAGGACATCGGGCTGCCGACGGGCGCCCGCCGGCGCACCCGGGGGCTGCGCCGCGAGGAGGTGGCGTCGCTGGCGGCGATGTCCACCGACTACTACACGCGGCTGGAACAGGAGCGGGGCCCGCAGCCGAGCGAGCAGATGCTGGCCGCGATGGCCCGGGCGCTGCGCCTGTCCACGCAGGAACGGGACTACCTGTTCCAGGTCGCGGGCCGCAACGCGCCGTCGCCGACCACCACCGCCGCCCACGTCGCGCCGGCGTTGATGCGGGTGCTGGACCGCCTCGACGACACGCCCGCGCTGATCCTGTCCAACCTGGGCGAGGTGCTGGTGCAGAACCGCATGTCCCGGGCGTTGATGGGCGAGCTGACCGTCTACACCGGACACGCCCGCAGCGAGATCTACCGCTGGTTCACCGATCCCGCTCAGCGCCGGTTCTATCCCGAGCACGACCACGAGCGACAGAGCCGGGCCATGGTGGCCAACCTGCGCGCCGCCTACGGGCAGATGGGCCCGAAGTCCCGAGCCGGCGAGCTGGCCGCCGTGCTGTGCAAGGAAAGCGCCGAGTTCGCCGAGCTGTGGGAACGGCAGGAGGTGGCCAAGCGGTTCGTCGACCACAAGGTGCTGATACACCCCGAGCTCGGGCCGATCGAGGTCGACTGCCAGGCCCTGTTCACGGAGGACCAGTCGCAGGCGCTGCTCGTGCTGACCGCCGCGCCCCGCACCGAGGCCTTCGAGAAGCTCCAACTGCTCGGCGTGCTCGGCAATGAACGTTTCCCGGTCAGTAGCTGATCGACGCCCGCACCGGGCTGTGGTCCGACAGACCGTCGGCGGCGAGCACCTCGGCCTCCGACGCGGTGGCGCCGCGCACGATGACGTGGTCGATGACCTGCTGGCCGCGGGTCTTCACGCCGGCCGGCAGCTCGGCCGCCCGAAAACTTTCGCCCAGGGTGGCGAGCACGGTCGGGGCGTCGGCGTTGAAGTCGCCGAGCAGGACGGCCGGCGCGGGGGCCAGCGCAGCCACCCGCCGGAGCTGGCCGGCCCGCTTGTTTCCCCAGCTCACGTGCGTGGCGACGACGGTGAGGCCCTGCACGTCAACGGCCAGCGCACCCTTGCCGCCGTCGTCGGGGAACGCCTCGGCGCCCAGCTCGCGGCTGGGGCCGTTGACCAGGATGACCAGGTACTCGGTGTTGTCGGCCAGCGGGGACGCCATCACGCGCGGGCGGGGCATCCGCGGATACCGCATGGCGTGCACGGTCCGCCCGGTCTCGCGCAGGGCTGCGAGCTGGTCGCCGCTGACCTCCTGCATGGCCACGACGTCCTCGTCCAGCTCCCCGACCCGCTGGGCGACGGCGGCGATCCGCTTCGCCTCGTCGGGCCAGTTGACCGCCACCTCCTCGCCCCAGTTGTCGGCATGGATCCGGTGCAGCACGTTCCAGGTCACCACGGAGATCACCCACCGATGCTAATTGCCGCGACCGGCCGTCGGCCGACAGCCTCCGCGCTACCGAGGTCAAGCGCCTGCGCGGGCCGACGGATCGATCTGCACCGGATAGCCCGACCGCAGCACGGTGATCGTCGACGGCGGCGTGATCACGGTGGCGGTACCGGCCGTTGGCCGGCGCTTGCGGCCGAGGTAGCCGGCCCGCGTCCACAGCGCCAGCGAGCCGTCGACGATCAACGCCGGCTGGTCGTCGACCAGCACGAACGTTCCGTCGGGCAGCCCGGCCCACGACAGCTCGTGGAGCCGACGGGTGTGGGTGCCGCGGAAGATCCGCTCCCGGTGCAGCTGCCGGTTCATGTCGGTCGCCGACGGCCGCCCGGCCCAGGCATCGCGGTAGGCGACGTAGCTGGCCCGCCGGCACATCCCGCACGGCCGGTGCCCGGCGGCGAAGGACACGGCCTCGTCGTGGAAGTACAGGTGCGTCCACCGGTTGGGCAGCCACTGCTCCCGCCACCACCCCTTGAACTGCAGCGCGCACGTGATCCACAGGTCGCTGGCGTGGAAACGGACGATGTCGTGGTCGCGGTGGATCACGCCACGGTTGCCGGTCCACGCCCCGCGCAGGGGAAAGGCCTCGATGTCCCCCAACGGCGTGACTCGATTCCGTTGCGGGCTCACGAGAAGATCCCCTGCCCACGGTTGAGCAGCCCGGCCGGGTCGTGCACCGACTTGGCGGCCCGGAGGAACTCCCACTCCGGACCCCAGTGCGCCTGCCAGCCGGCCTGGTCGAGCGGCACGCAGCCGTAGGGGTACAGGGCGCCGCCGGCCGCGAGGGCGAGGCCGTACAGGGCGCGGTTGGCGGCGAGCATCGCGTCGGTGTCCTCGTCGGCGTAACGGAAGACACTGAACTGGAACGGCATGGGGTCGTCGGGCACACGCAGCAACGGCGTCCTCAACACGGATCGCGGGATGGGATAGACGAGGAACATGCCGGTGGCGCCGACCTCGTCGAGGGGCCGGGCCAGCGAGGCGTCGACCACGGAGTCGATGGCGTTGTGCGGCAGGAAGACCGTGCACCACGGCCGGGGCTGGACGCGACGGCCGAGTGCGGCCAGGAACTCGTCCTCGGTGCCGAGCCGGTTGAGAAAGTCGAAGTACGGCAGGGATTCCGTCTCGATGATCTCGCCCGGGCCGGGCGGGGCGAAGTCCTCGGCCGAGACGGTCTCCAGCACGTGCGACCAGCCGCCGTCCTGGACGATGAGCCCCTCCACGTAGTCGCACTGTCCACTGAGGACCAGATCCCGCTGCGCCGCGTTCAACGACGCGGTGTCGGGGTATCGGACCTTGCGGTGCAGGACCGTGGACGGCGCCGGGATGAGCTTGATCCTGGCCCGGGCGATGATGCCGCACTGCCCCAGCCCGCCGAGCACGGCCCGGAACAGGTCGGATCCGGGCCGGCAGGTGACCACCGCGCCGGTGCCGGTGACCACTTCCAGCTCCAGCACGTTGTCGGCCTGCGAGCCGTGACGATGGCTGGTGCCGCCGATGCCGCCGAGCGACAGCGTGCCGCCGACGGACAGGTCGAGGAAGTCGGTGAGCACGGGCGGCGTCAACCCACGCGGCAGCGTCGCCTCCAGCACGGTTCGCCACGACGCGCCGCCGTCGACCACGACGTGGCCGGGCTCCACGCGATGCACAGCGCCCAAACCGGTCATGTCGACCAGGACCCCGCTGTCCACAAGCGACTGTCCGTGCGTCGAATGCCCCCGCCCACGCGCGGTCACGAGTCCGCCACCGCGGATCACCTCGGCGATGTCGGCGGCGGTGCGGGGCACCAGCACCGCGTCGGGTCGCCGTCGGATCATCCCACCGAAGTCCGTCGACACCCGCGTCAGCGTCGCGCTGTCCCTGAGCAGAGCCACCTCGTCACCCACAGCTCAACCCTAGCAACGGCTCGTGACGGCCCGTGGACATTCGGACAGTGCTGGCGGGAATCCGCGACATCCCTGGCCGTCAGGACGAATCCGCACGCCATGCTGGTCGCATGGAGGCGGGTAGAGGGGTGTTGGAGGCGGCGTTCGCGGTGCTGGACCAGGTCCGCGAGCAGGAGCCGGCGCGGTTGTTGGATCTCGCCGCGGCGACGGGCATTCCGCGGCCGACCGTGCATCGTCTGCTCGGCCAACTGCTCGCAGTCGGCGCGGTCCGGCGAGATGGCACCAAGTATCGGCTCGGCGCGAGTCTGCTGACCGGCGGCGGCCAGATCGAGCGACGGGTGCGGGCCGTCGCGGCGCGCCCGGTCGCGGAGCTTGCCGCGCACACCGGGGCCGGCGTGACGCTGAGCATCAATGTCGGCGGTCGCAGCGTTTTCCTGCAGATGATTGACGCTCACGAGCCACTCGGCGTGACAGCGGAACCGGGCGAGCCGGTGCCGGAAGGCACGGCGGGGGCCGACGCGCTCAGGGCGGTCGAGCCGCGGCCGTACATCGACGCCGGAACGGTCGCCAAGGGGCTGACCTGTGTGGCCGTGCCGATTCCGTTGCCCGGCAAGGCAACGGCGGTGATCACCACGATGGCGCACGGCGCGCAGCCGTCACCCAAGCTGCTCAACGCCACCTGTGCGACCGCGGCGCGGGTGGCCGATCGCCTGGCGCTGCCCGAACAGTCCCTGTCACTGCCCCGATAGTCCGCTGGCCGGACTTCGCCTGGCCGCGTCGGTCGACCGGCCATAGCCTGCGGACATGCCGTCTTACGATGTGATCTTCGTCGGCGCCGGGCACAATGCCCTGGTCGCCGCCGCGTACCTGGCCAAGGCCGGCCGAAGTGTGTGCCTGCTGGACCAGTCCGATCGGCCCGGCGGCGCGGTGCGCAGCGAGGAACTCACGCTGCCCGGCTTCGTGCACGACACCTATTCCGCCCTGCACCCCATCTTCGTCGGCGGGCCGGCCTTCGCCGAGCTGGGCGAGGACCTCGGCCGTCACGGACTTCGTTATGTGCAGGGCGGTGTCAGCACGGGATCGTCCCTTCCGGACGGTCGGTCGGCAGTCATCCCGACCGACCCGGCGGCGCTGGGCGCGGAGCTGGAGCGGCTGGGCGAGCAGGCCGGCTGGGCGGGGCTGATGGCCGACGTGGCGCCGCACCTCGAGTCGCTGATGCCGCTGCTGGGCATGGACCTGACCACGCCACAGGCGGCCGAGCTGATCCAGAAGCTGGACCGCGACCGCACGGCGGCGCTGCCGTTCGCCACGCTGCTGGCCGGCAACGGCCACGACCTGGCCACCGAACGGTTTCGCAGCGAAGAGCTGCGGACAGCGCTGCTGCCGTGGCTGCTGCACGTCGGCATCGGCCCGCACGACGCCATCGGCGCGCTGTGGATTGCGCTGTTCGGCCTGATCCTGCCCGGCGGCAACCCACAGCCGGTCGGCGGCAGCGGCCGGCTGGCCGAGGCGCTCAGCGGCCTGGTCACCGAGCACGGGGCCGAGATCGTCACCAACGTCCGGGTCGACGCCGTGCTGACGGAGAACGGCCGGGCGGTCGGCGTCCGCACCGCCGACGGCGAGGTCCTGACCGCGACAACAGTTGTTGCCAGCACCACGCCCGACCAGCTCTACGGCCACCTGCTGCGCGACGCCTCGATCGGCGACTCGATCCGCGCCCAGGCCTCCCGGTACAGCTACCGCCGCGGCTGCTTCCAGCTCAACCTCGCGCTGTCGGCCCGCCCCTCCTTCGCCGATCCGCGCCTCGACCAGGGCGGCGGCCTCAACCTCGGGCGTGGCGTCGACGAGCTGGTCCGCTCCGTGCGGCAGGCCGAGGCCGGCTATCTGCCCGAGCACCCCACGCTGTCCTGGCACGAGGCCACCGCCGTCGACCCGAGCCGCGCGCCGGAGGGCTGCGCCGTGGTGCGGATCCAGGTCCTGGACGTGCCGCTGCGACCGGTCGGCGACGCCGCCGGGGAGATCGCCGCCGACGGCACGTGGACAACATCTGTTGTCGAGAGCTTCGCCGACCGGGTGGTGGCCGAGGCCGCCGAGCACCTCAAAGGTCTCGACGAGCTGGTGCTGGCCCGGCACATGCTCTCCCCCGCCGACCTGGCCCGGCGCATCCCCAGCATGGGCCCCGGCGACCACTGCGCCGGCCACAACGGACTGGAGCAGGGCTTCACACAGCGGCCGGTGCCGGCGCACGGCGGCGGCTACGCCACGGTCGTGCCGGGCCTGCACCTGATCGGCGGCTCCACCTGGCCGGGGCCGGGCATCAGCGGCACCTCCGGCCGTACGATCGCGCAGACCCTGCTCGGCCAGTAGGAAAGATCTTGGTCCTCGGGTGAACCCCGGGCGGCGTCGGTCCGTGTCAGCTGGCATACCGACGCCACCCGGCCAGATCGCCTCATCGGAGGACCCCGTGACCACCACCCAGAACCACCCGGTGCAAGCGCCGGCACGGCCGGACCGCCGCCGGACGGCCCGCGTGGCGCTGCTCGCGGCCCTGGTCGTGAACGTGCTGATCGTCGCCGCCCTGGTGGTGGCGACCGGGGCGTCGCCCAACATCCTGATCACGCTGGGCCGGATCTTCGGACTGGTGGCCGGCCTGCTGATGGCCGGCCAGTTCCTGCTGATCGCCCGCCTGCCGTGGCTGGACCAGCGGCTGGGCATGGACCGGCTCACGACCTACCACCGCTGGAACGGCATCGGTCTGATGTGGACGCTGCTGGGCCACGTGGTGCTGATCGTGTCCGGCTACGCCCAGCACGACGCCCACGACGTGATCTCCGAGGTTGTCGTCCTCTCCGACACGTTCACCGGCGTCCTGCTGGCGATCATCGCCTTCCTGCTGGTGGTCGTGGTGGGCGCGACCTCGGCCCGCATCGCCCGCAGGCGGCTGCCCTACGAGACCTGGCACGCCATCCACCTGCTGACCTATGCGATCGTGGCGCTGGCCTTCACCCACCAGTTCATCTCCGGCACGACCATCGCCTCCACCGGCGGCCGCATCTACTGGATCCTGTTGTGGGCCACCGCGATCGGCACGCTGCTGACCGGCCGCGTGATCCGCCCGCTGCTGCGCAACCACCGCTACCAGCTCCGCGTCGCCGGCATCGTGCACGAGTCGCCCAACGTCGTCTCCGTGTACGTCAGCGGCCGCAACCTGCACGAGCTGCCGGCGCGGGCGGGCCAGTTCTTCGTGTGGCGCTTCCTGGCCAAGGGCATGTGGCACCGCGCCAACCCGTTCTCCCTGTCCGCCGCGCCGGACGGCCGCTACCTGCGGCTCACCGTCAAGGCCGTCGGCACGGCCAGCGCCGCCCTGCGCGACCTCAAGGTCGGCACGCGCGTCTACGCCGAAGGCCCGTACGGCGCCTTCACCACCGCCAACCAGGTTCACCAGCACGCCCTGCTGATCGCCGGCGGCGTCGGCGTCACGCCGATCCGCGCGCTGCTGGAAGAGATCAAGGGCCACGTCGTGGTGCTGTACCGGGTCCGGGACGAGCGGGATGCCGTGCTGCTGGACGAGCTCCGCGCCCTGGCCCCGGTGGTCCGTGTCCTCAGTGGACCGTCGGCCGGCCAGTTCAACCCGGAGAGCCTGCGTTACCTGGTGCCGGACATCTGGGCCCGCGACGTCTTCGTCTGCGGGCCGGCCGCGATGACCAACGCGGTGCTGGCCAGCACCCGAGCGCTGCAGGTGCCGGACCGCCAGGTGCACGCCGAGAAGTTCAGCCTGGCCGGCTAGGCGCGCCAGACGGTGCCGCGACGCTCGTGGGCGATCATCCTCTCCACGGCGATCGCGGCGTCGACGCCCAGTTCCCGCTCCAGGAGATACAGGCCGAGATCGATACCGGAGGTCACCGAAGAGGCGGTCACGAGATCACCGTCGTCGACGACCCGGGCGTCGACGACGGTGACTCCGTTGGCCCCCAAGGCTTCCAGCCCCAGGTGATGTGTGGTGGCGTTACGGCCCTTGATCAGGCCGGCCATCGCCAGGAGCAGCGATCCCCCGCACACGGTCGCGACCAGCACCTCCGGCCGGGCCACGGCCTCGGCCAGCAGGCCCGGCAACGGCGTGCCGAGCGTGCGGCCGAGGATCTCGGGGATCCCGTCCGGCAGCGAGCCCAAAGCCCCTGGCACCACGACGATGTCGGCGCGCGAAGGGTCCAAACGGGACTCCGCCCGCAAGGACAGCAGACCGTTGCCGCTCTCCACTTCGCGCGGCCCTTCGGCCGACACGAGCTCGGCCGTCATGGCGCCGCCGAGAATCTCGTACGGGGCAACAACATCCAGCGGGTCGAACCCGTCGAACAACACAACCTGCGCCAGCATGGTCACCCTTCCGCGGAAACGACGACGGGGCGAACGCTACGAGCGTCCGCCCCGTCGAGGAAGGAGCCGCCTTGCCAACCTCCGCCGGGTTTCAGCCAGCCACGGCGCGGATCCGGCGCAGCACCTCGTCCGCGCCGAGCGTGGTGGCCACGGCGTGCAGGTCGGGGCTGCGGGTGGAGCCGGTCAGCGCCACCCGGACGATCTGCGAGGCCTCGCGGATGGAACCCGGGTAGGCGTCCGGGTTCTTCTTGTACTCCTTGGCGTTCTTCGCGTAACCGTGCTTGGCGGCCAGCTCGCGGATCTGCCCGAACCACTCCTGGCCGTCGGCCAGGTGCTCGTAGCTGTCGGCGAAGTCGGCGGCGAAGGCCCGGGCCAGCTCCGGCGTCACGCCCTCGATGCGCTCGTCGTCCGCGGTCACCGGCGTGAACAGCTCGGGGAAGAAGAAGCCGTACGCGGTGCGGAAGTCCGACCACTTGCGCAGGTCCTTGCGCGGGTTCTCGACGCCCTCGCGCTCCACCGCCAGCGCGGCCAGCGCGAGCTCCGGGTTGGCGTCCAGCACCGGCACCAGGTCGGCGTCGTGGGTCAGCGCCCACTCCCGCACGGCGGCCAGGATCTCGGCGCCGGTCAGGGTGGCGATGTGGTCGGCGCTGATGTCGTCCAGCTTGGCCATGTCGATCAGCGGCCCGGCCAGGCCCATCTCGTCCAGCTTGATCGGCGCGTCCAGGGCCTCGGCCAGCGGCAGCTCGGCGATGCGGCCGTTGGTCAGGCCCTTGAGGTAGTACAGCACCGCCTTGGCCGGGTAGCCCTCGGCGATGTAGAAGTCGACCGAGGCCTCCGGGTCCTTGCGCTTGGACAGCTTGCGCTTGCCCCCGGTGATCTGCTTCATCAGCGGCGCGATGTGGGCGTAGGTCGGCTGCTCGAAGCCGAGCGCCGCGAACAGCTGGAGGTGGGTGGGCACCGAGGAGATCCACTCGTCGGCCCGGATCACCAGGTTGACCCGCATCAGGTGGTCGTCGACCGCGTGCGCGAAGTGGTACGTGGGCAGCCGCACGGCGTTGGCCGAGGACTTGAGGATCACCACGTCGTTGCGGTTGTCCTCGTGCTCCAGCCGGCCGCGGATGGCGTCGGTGAACACCGCGCGGCCGTCGACCTCGCCCGGCGAGCGGAACCGCACCACGTACGGCGCGCCCTCGTCCAGCTTGGCCTGCACGTCCTCGTCGGACCGGTCGCGCCAGATGGCCCAGCCGCCGTAGTAGCCGGGCGGGATCTTGCTGGCCTCCTGGCGGCGGCGGATGTCGGCCAGCTCCTCCTCGGTGGCGAAGCACAGGTACGCCTTGCCCTCGCGCAGCAGCTCCCGCGCGTAGGTCAGGTACTGCTGCTCGCGCTGCGACTGGAAGTACGGGCCGTAGTCGCCATGGCCCTCGGCCTCGTCGGCCGGCAGCCCGAAGTAGTCGAACGCGCGGGTGAACTGCTCGACCGCGCCCTCCACCTCGCGGGCCTGGTCGGTGTCCTCGATGCGCAGCAGGTAGCGGCCGCCGGTGCGGTGCGCGATGTCCCGGTTGATCGCGCCCACGTACAGCGCGCCGATGTGCAGCCAGCCCGTCGGGGACGGGCCGACGCGGGTGACCATCGCGCCGTCCGGGAGCTGCCGCTGCGGGTAGCGCTGCTCCCAGTGCGCCGGCTCCGGCAGGTCAGCGGGGAACAACGCGTCGATCACGGCACGGTCAGGCATCGGGTCACGGTCTCCAACACGCAGGTCTACGGGTGTTGTCCAAGGTTATCAGCGGCCCGGTGACGGGCTCTGGCCTAGGCTCGGGCGGATGACGTGGGAACCGGACACGCCCGGCCTGGTGCGGTTGCCGTCGGGGAGGTCGGTCCGCGGACGTGGCCTTCGTTATCCGCTGCCGCCGGGGCCGACGCCGGCGTTCGGGCTCTACCTTCGCGGCTCGGACCCGGGTGCGATGGCGTGGGACAGCCGGTGGATCCGTTGGCCGGACTTCTGGCTGCCGACGGACCGTCCGGCCTTCGCCGAGGCTCTGAAGGACCTGCTGGAGCGGGCGTCGCAGGAACGGGTGGAGATCGCGTGCGGCGGCGGATTCGGCCGCACGGGAACGGCATTGGCCTGCCTCGCGGTGCTGGACGGCGTGCCGAACGACAAGGCGGTCGGCTATGTCCGTGAGCACTACTCCAAGCGGGCCGTGGAAACGCCGTGGCAGCGCCGGTTCGTGACCCGATTCTGAGCGGTCAGGGCAACCGCAACCGAACGATCCAGCCGTCGTCGACCGGGCCAGCGTCAAGGGTGCCGCCGAGGGCGGCGGCCCGGTCGCGCATGCCGGTCAATCCCAGACCAGTGCCGCCGCCGATGCCTACCGGCACGGGTGCCCTGGACCGTCCATTTGCGACTTCCAGCTCCACGGAATCCGGTGAGAAAACCAGCTTCACGGACACTGCGGCGCCGGGGGCGTGCTTGGCGGCGTTGGTGAGGGCTTCTTGGGTGGCGCGGAGGATGGCGTAGGCGGCGTCGACGGAGAGGGTTCGCTCCGCCCCCTGCGCGGCGAAGGCGGCGCCGGCGTTGTCGGCCACGGCCCGCAGGGTTCGGCTGAGCGGAACGGTGTCCTCGCGCAGGGCATGGACGGCCTCCCGCATGTCGCCGATGCTGGTCACGGCCAACTGCCGGGCATTGCGCATCGCGGCGGTGGCCTCGTCGCGGCGGTTGTTCTCGTTGAGGGCGTCGGCCATGTCGAGTTGGAGGGCGATGCCCGTCAGCGAATGGCCGAGCACGTCGTGCAGTTCACGGGCGATCCGACCGCGCTCCACCAGCGTCGCCTCCCGGGCCTCCGACTCCCCCGCCCGCCGGGCCTCGGCGGCAGCACGCTCCGCATTGGACAGTGCGGCGGCCCGATCGGCACGGGCAATCCCGATGTACGAAGGCAATCCGGTGGCCAGTGCCTCCCACCACGGCCACTGCGTCGGCGTCGGCCAGATCCCGTTGACCACCAGCACGGCGACAGCGGACGCCACCGATGTGAGCACCGCGATGGCCAAGGCGGCCTTGCGGGACGGCAACCGGCCGCCGGCCCCGGCGGAGGCCAGGAACGCGAAGATCGGCGCGAGAGTGGTCTGCGCCAACGGCAACAACGCCGCCGCGGTGATGGCGTAGGCGACCCACAACACCAACGAGGACCGCCACGGGATCAGCGTCGCCAGGGACAGCACGGCCACGACGGCGAACAGCCCCATGGCGAACGGCCGGGCGATGATCGCGTGGTCGGGAAATTCCAGCGCCGTCACGAGAATCGCCGCGACCGCCAGCACGGGGCGGGCGACCTTCTCGACGATCCGGTCGAGGGGCACCATGCCCGGCAACATAGCGTCAGCGACGGCCACGGGCCTGGAGGTCGTCGATGAACCTCGACGTCCGGTGCGGTGCGCCGTCCTTGCCCTGCTGCCAGATCACCTGGCCACCGGTGCGCATGGCCTTGGCCAGCACGACCGCGCCCTCCATCAGCAGGCCGGCGCCGAGCGTGAGCATCAGCGTGTTGCCGCCGTCGGCGTGCGGGTCGATCGTGGACAGCAGGAAATTGCCACCGAGCTTGACCGCGATGTTCACCACCCAGAGCACAATGGTCATTCCGGTGTACCGCATGTTCACGATTCCGTCCCGCACGAAAATGCGAATGCTCAGGCCACGCAAGGCGCCGATGCCGATACCGACCAGCGTGGTCACGACCAGGAAGCCGAGTTGCACCGGGTCGTGCAGCACGTCCTTGGCGCCGGACAGGCCGATCACCGTCAGCACCGCCGGCAGCACCAGCATCCGCTTGGCCTGCGCGGGCTCGCCCAGCAGGCGGCGGATCAGCATGTAGCCGACGAGGGCGACAACCAACAGGATTTCGATCGGCGTGCTCACCGTGTTTCCTCCTCATCAGGTCCGACCCGACCAAGATTAGGAAGAATCACCGATGAGGTCTTGAGACCACCGCCGTATTCGTGAACTACAGCGGCGGGTGGAGAGGCGTCTCCACCCGATTGTTCAGCACATAGCGCACGGCGTCGGTCCGCGTGTGGAAACCGGCCTTGGCGAACAGGTTGTTGATGTGCGTCTTCACGGTGGCCTCGCTGATCACCAGTCGCTTGGCGATCTCCGTGTTGCGCAGGCCCTCCCCGATCAGCCCGAGGATCTCCAGCTCACGCGCGGTCAGGTTGAACGGCGTGCTCGACACCGGCCGGGCCGTGGCCAGCTCCAGCAGCCGCCGCTGCACGCGCGGATCCAGCACCGACTGCCCCAGGCTGGCGCTTCGCACGGCCTGCAACAACGTCGCTCGGTCCGCCTCCTTGGTCAGGTAGCCGGAAGCCCCGGCCCGCAGCGCGGCCAGGATCGACTCGTCGTCCTCGAACGTCGTGAGCACGACAACCCGCACGTCGGGGGCCGTTTCCTGGATGCGGGCGGTCGCCTCGACGCCGGTCATCTCCGGCATGTGCAGGTCCATCAGCACCACGTCCGGGTGATACTCGGCAATGACGGAGACGGCCTCGGCGCCGTTGGTGGCGGTCGCGACGACGTCCACGTCCTCGGCCAACCCGAGCATCACCGCCAGCGCCTCCCGCACGGAGGTCTGGTCGTCGACGACGACAAGCTTGATCGCCACTCGCTTAGCGTAACCACCCATGGACATCAACCGGCTGCTGGACGGGCGCCTGAAGGTGCGGCACCTGGTGCTCGTGGTCACGGTGGCGGAGCAGGGCAGCGTTGTCGGGGCGGCGGAGCGGCTGCGAGTGACGCAGCCGGTGGTCACGCGTGGCCTGCGTGAACTGGAGCAGATCCTCGGGGTGGAGCTGTTCGACCGGGGGCCGCGCGGGGTGGCGCCGAACGCGTACGGCCGGGCCTTCGTCGACGACGCGCAGGCGATCATCGCGCAGATCCGGCAGGCCGGGAAGCACGTGGCCGAGCTGAGCACCGGCATGGTCGGCACGGTGGTCGTCGGCAACCACCTGAGCGGGGCCAACGTCCTGCTGCCGACGGCGATCGCCCGGCTCAAACGGCAGTTCCCGTACGTCACGGTGATCGTCCGCGAGGCGACGCCGGACCGGTTGACCGAGGACCTGCTGACCGGCGACATCGACCTGGTGGTGGGCCGGCTGACCCCGCAGGGCGAGGACCAGCGGACCACCCGGGTACGGCTCTACCACGAGCCGATCCGACTCGTGGTCCGCGCGGGGCACCCGGCGACGGCGATGGACCAGCCGGAGCTGGCCGACCTCATCGACTACCCGTGGGTGCTGCCCGTGACGCAGACGGCGCTGCGCACCGAGGTCGAGCAGGCCTTCTTCCGACAGGGCCTCGGCGTGCCCACCAATCGGGTGGAATGCACCTCGCTGCCGACACTGCGGTCCCTGCTGATCGACGCCGACATGATCGCGACACTGCCGGCGCTGCTGGCTCGGGACGACGCGCTGACGGTGCTGCCGATCGAGCTGCCGAACGTGCACCGGCTGGTCGGGCTCACCCTGGCCGCGGGGCGGAGCCAGAGCCCAAGCCTGAAGGCGTTCATGAAGCATCTGGAAGAGGTCGGCGCGGAGATCCGCGAGACCCTCGATATGCCCGCCGAGGCATAGCAGCGAGCGATTCAGGTATTTGTCGGACATAGCTACCCAGGCGACGATCGAGTCACCGAGAAACCGAGGCCGGGGAGCGAGTCCATGAGCCGTGTGCTGCAGAACTTCGTCGGCGGGCAGTACGTCGACGGCGGCGACCTGTTCGACGACGTCAACCCGGTCGACGGCTCGCTCGTCGCTCGCGTCCAGGAGGCCGACCGCGACGTGGTGGACGGCGCGGTCCGGGCCGCCCGCCGAGCGCTGGAAGGCGAATGGGGCCGGTTCACGGCCACTGAGCGGGTCGCGCTGCTGCGGCGCATCGCCGACGGCATCGAGGCCCGCTTCGACGACCTGCTGGCCGCCGAGATCGCCGACACCGGCAAACCGGTCGCGCTGGCCACCGAGCTGGACGTCACCCGCGCCGCGGCCAACTTCCGCGCCGCCGCCGACCTGGTCGCCGGCCTTGGCGTCGACTCCTTCCTCACTGAGAAGGCCCTCAACTACGCAATCCGCCGCCCGCTGGGTGTGGTCGGCGTGATCGTGCCGTGGAACCTGCCGCTGCTCCTTCTGACGTGGAAGGTCGCGCCGGCGCTGGCCACCGGCAATGCCGTGGTGGTCAAGCCGTCCGAGGAGACGCCGGCCAGCGCCACCTTGCTGGCCGAGATCATCACCGAGGCCGGTGCCCCGGCCGGCGCGTACAACGTCGTCCACGGCTTCGGCCCCGGCGCCGCCGGCGAGTACCTGACCACCCACCCGGACATCGACGGCATCACCTTCACCGGCGAGTCCCGCACCGGCTCCGCGATCATGCAGGCAGTCGCCCCACGCGTGCTGCCGGTGTCGTTCGAGCTGGGCGGCAAGAACCCCGCGGTGGTGTTCGACGACGCCGACCTCGAACGCACCATCGACGGCCTGGCCCGCTCGGTGTTCACCAACACCGGCCAGGTCTGCCTGTGCACCGAACGGGTCTACGTCCAGCGGGGCGTGTTCGACGAGGTCGCCGACGGGCTGGTCAAGCGGGCCCAGGAGCTGCGTTTCGGCAGTCCCTACGACCCGTCGACCACCACCGGTCCGTTGATCTCCCAGGCCCACCGCAAGAAGGTGCTGTCCTACTACGCGATCGCCGAGCAGGAGGGCGCGCAGCTGTTGGCCGGCGGCGGAATTCCGGCCGTCGGGGAAGACTTGAGCGGCGGTTCGTGGATCGAGCCCGCGCTGTGGACCGGCGTCGGCAACTCGGCGCGGATCATGCAGGAGGAGATCTTCGGCCCGGTCGCCACGCTGATGCCGTTCGACACCGAGGAGGAGGCGGTCCGCCTGGCCAACGACACCCCGTACGGCCTGGCCGCGGCCGTCTGGACCTCGAACCTGGAGCGCGGGCACCGAGTGGCGGCCGCGATGCGGGTCGGCATGTCCTGGCTCAACACCTGGTACCTGCGCGACCTGCGCTCCCCGTTCGGCGGCTCGGGCCTGTCCGGCATCGGCCGCGAGGGCGGCGTGCACTCCCTGCACTTCTACACCGAGCCCACCAACGTCTGCGTCGCGCTGTGAGGACGGACATGAGCAACGCCAAGACCCTGCCGGACAAGGCAACCCCGCGCGGCCGCTTCCCGCATGTGCGCGTGGCAGGAGGCTTCGCCTTCGTCTCCGGCACGAGCAGCCGCCGTCCGGACAACACCATCGCCGGCGCCACCGTGGACTCCTTCGGCGGCACGGACCTGGACATCAGGGTCCAGACCGCCGCGGTGATCCAGAACATCCGGGACATCCTGGCCTCGGTCGGCGCCGATCTGTCCGACGTCGTGCAGATCACCAGCTACCTGGTCACCATGAACGACTTCCGCGGCTACAACGAGGTCTACGCCCAGCACTTCGACGAGAACGGGCCCGCCCGCACGACCGTCGCCGTGCACCAGCTGCCCCACCCGCACCTGCTCATCGAGATCCAGGCCGTCGCCGTCCTGAAAGGCTGAACCATGACCGCGCTGAACCCGGCGTTCAACTTCGTCAAGTGGGTCGACGAGAACCAGCACCTGCTCAGGCCGCCGGTCAACAACAAGCAGATGTGGCAGGCCCAGGGCGACTTCATCGTGCAGGTGGTCGGCGCCCCCAACGAGCGCACCGACTTCCACGTCGACCCGTACGAGGAGTGGTTCTACCAGTTCCGCGGCGACATGCACGTCAATCTCCAGACCGACGAGGGCATCGTCACCCAGCACGTCCGCGAGGGGGAAATGTGGCTGCTGCCCCGCAACACGCCGCACTCCCCGCAGCGCCCCGATCCCGGCTCCGTCGGCGTGGTGATCGAGCGCATCCGCGAGGAGGGCGTGTTGGAGAAGTTCCAGTGGTACTGCCTGAACTGCAACCACCTGGTGCACGAGGCCGAGCTCCAGGTGCGCGACATCGTCGTCGACCTGCCGCCGGTGTTCGAGCGGTTCTACGCTGACGAGAACCTCCGCAAGTGCGGCAACTGCGGCACTGTCCACCCGGGAAGGTCGGCCCGATGACCGTCATCGACATCCACACCCACTCCGTGCCCGCGAAGTGGCCCGCCCTGGGCTGGGACGACGCGCCCTGGCTGCGGGTCGACAGCGCCCGCGAGGCCACGATCATGGTGGGGTCCAAGGAGTTCCGGACGGTCCAGTCCAACTCCTGGGACCAGGCCGAGCGCCTGGCCCACATGGGCGAGGACGGCGTGGACGCCCAGGTGGTCTCCCCCACGCCCGTGTTCTTCTCCTACGACCGGTCGCCTCGTGAGGCGCTGCGGATCGCCCAGGTGTTCAACGACGCGGCGCTGGAGCTGACCGGGCCGTCGAACGGGCGGTTGATCCCGTTCTGCCAGGTTCCGTTGCAGGATCCCGATCTGGCCTGCCAGGAGCTGGACCGCTGCCTGGACAACGGGCACCGCGGCGTGGAGATCGGCAACCACGTGGGCGACCGCGACCTCGACGACGTCGGCATTGTCCAGTTCCTGCAACACTGTGCCGATCGTAGTGCGCCGGTTTTCGTGCACCCGTGGGACATGCCGGCCTCGCCCCGATTGAACCGCTGGATGGCCCGGTGGATCACCGGCATGCCGGCCGAGACGCACCTGTCGCTGGTGGCCATGGTGCTGGGCGGCGTGTTCGACCGGGTGTCGGACAACCTGCGCATCTGCTTCGCCCACGGCGGCGGCTCGTTCGCGTTCTGGCTGGGGCGCTTCGAGAACGCCTGGCACCAGCGGCATGATCTGCTGGGCACGTCCGAGAAGCCGCCGTCGGCTTATGTCGGACGGTTCAGTGTGGACAGTGTGGTGTTCGAGCCGGCGGCGCTGCGGCTGCTGGTGGACACCCTCGGCGTCGACAACGTCATGACCGGCAGCGACTACCCCTACCCGCTCGGGGAACGCCCGGTGGGCAACGTGGTGCGGCGGTCGGACTTCCTCAGCCAGCAAGACAAGGACAAGATCCTGGGCGGCAACGCGGAGAAGTTCCTGTCGTTGAAGGTCGGCGCGGCTCGGTGACCGCGTACAACGACTATCTCCGCGCGGAGGAGCTGCATTCGTTGCAGCATCCGGTGTCCGGCACCGAGGGCGAGCTGTCGTTCCTGGTGGTGTGCCAGGTCCAGGAGCTGTACTTCGCGCTGATCGGCCAGGAGGTGAAGTTCGCCATCGGCCACCTGCGCGGCGGCGACGTCGGCCGGGCCAACGCCACGCTGTGCCGCGCCGGCGCCCACTTCGTCGGGCTCAACGCGTCATGGCAGTCCCTGGGCTGGATGAAGGTGGGCGACTTCATCCCCATCAAGAACGGCATGACCAGCATCCACGGCAAGTCCTCCTCCTTGCAGTCGTGGAAGTTCCGCGAGCTGTCGTACTTGCTGGGCCTGAAGTCGGCTTCCCTGGCCGAACCGGTGGCTTCCATGCCGGAGCAGCACCAGGGGCTCCTCGACGCGCTGGCCGGGCCCTGTCTGTACGACGGTGTGCTCGACGTCCTGCGGGACCATGGTTTCGGCATTCCCCAAATCCACGGCCCGCACGCCAGCGATCCCGAGATCGAGCTGGCCTGGGGCCGCGTGTACGCCGGCGAGCACCAGGACCTGGTAGCCCTCGGCGACGCGCTGCTGGTGATCGCCGAGGGCTACGCCGAGTACCGCCACCTGCACCTGCTCGCCACCCGCCGCGCCTTCGGCAACCGCCCCGGCTACTACGGCAGTTCGGGCGCGGACTGGCTTGCGGCCTCGCTGCACGAGCTGCCGTTTCCCGAGCTGTGGTCCGTCCGCACCGAAGAATCCGTCTAGGAGAGGTCATGTCCGACGTCCGCATCCTCACCATCTCCGGCAGCCTGCGACGCGACTCGCACAACACCAGGCTGCTGCGCGAGGCCGAGCGGCTGGACCCGGGTGGCGTGATGTTCGACCACTTCTCCGGTCTGGGCAAGCTGCCGCTGTTCAACGAGGACGAAGAGCACCCCGCTCCTCCGGCCGTAGTCGACCTGAGGGACCGTGTCCGTCGGGCCGACGCCGTGTTGATCGCGACGCCCGAGTACAACAGCGGCATCCCGGGTGGGTTGAAGAACGCCCTCGACTGGTTGTCCCGTGGCGAGATGCCGTTGGCGCACAAGCCGACCGCCATCATCGGGGCCTCGCCGGGGGCGTTCGGGACCGTGCGGGCACAGACCTCGCTGCGGCGGGTCCTGCACAAGATGAACGTGAACGTGTTGCGGCATCCCGAGTTCCTGCTCGGTCACGCCCACACGCACTTCGACGCCAACGGTTGCCTGCCGGCCGACTCGCCGACCGTGCAGCTGTTGACCACCGTGCTCGACGGGCTGGTCGACCTCGTCGAGGAGCACCGGGCCAAGCTCGCCGCCGCGTGATCGCCAGCCGTCCGGGCCGCCGGCGTGACTCCCGACGCTACGGAGTCGAGGCGGGTTAATCACGTTGAGTCTGACGTAACGGCAGACCATAACGTCCTCCGACATGGCACGCGCGAAGAAGCAGACACACCGGGTCACGCTGCACCTGGAGGGCGGCAACGCCGCCATGGCCGACCTCGGCAAGATGCTCGGCCAGACCGGCGTGAACCTGGTCGAGGTCAAGCGAGGCTACGACCGGGCGACCGCCGACCAGCGCGGCGACGTCGTGCCGGTCGTCGTCACCGTGGCCGACGACCGGTCGTTCGAGCTGCGCCTCAAGACGCCGCCGACATCCCACCTGATCCGCAAGGCCTTGGGCGGCAAGGGATCCGCCCGGCCTGGGCATCGAGAGGCCGGCCGGCTGACCGCCGAGCAGCTGCGGGCGGTCGCGGTGCGCAAGCTGCCCGATCTGAACACGACCGACGTCGAGGTGGCGATGCGCATCGTGGCCGGTACGGCCCGATCCATGGGCGTGGCAGTGGAACTCAGGAGCCAGCAGACGTGAGGGCCGCCCGGCAGTGGAACTCAGGAGCCGGCGGAGATGAGGGCGCGGACCAGTTCGGCGTCGCGCTCGGCCGCCTCGGACTCCTGTGCGGTGGCGAGCTCCAGTCGTACCGGCATGTCCTTGTGGTGAGGGGTGCCGGCGATCGGGTCGCGGTCGTGGGCGTCGGTGAGGATGTTGATGCGCGGGCCGTTCACGACCCGGCCACCGCGGCCGTCCGGCACGGCCATGCCGAAGCCGTGCGGCAGCGCCAACTGGCCCTTGCGTAGGGAGTCGTCGATCTCGGCCTTGACGACGATGCGGCCGGTGCGGCTCACCACTGCCACCCAGTCGCCTTCCCTGGCCTGTATGGCCTTCAGGTCGTCGGTGCGGACGTGCAGCGCGCCGTCGGGGTCGGTGCGGCGCCAGCTCGGCGGACGGAGGATCTGGTTGGCGTTGTGCCGGCGGCGCTGGCCGTTGATCAGGGACAGCGGATACTCGGGGTCCGGACGGTCCTGGGCCGGGTCGAGGCTTTCCAGCCAGGACAGGAGTTCCGGCACTTCGAGCTGGACGCGGTCGTGCCGCATGAGCTGCCAGACCTCGTCGTGCTCGTGGGTGCTGAAGGCCGTTCCGCTGGGGCTGTCGAGGATCCGGTCGAACAGCTCCGATGCGAGCGCCGGGCCTTGCTTGTCCGAGTGCAGCGCTCGTTGCACAGCAACGGGCATGCGCTTGGCCAGCGCCAGGCAGCCGGGCCAGAGGACCGCTACCGAGGCGGCGTTGCCGGGCAGCGAGGGCCCGAGCGTCCGGTAGAGCAGGATCGGGGCGATGGCCGGATTCCCTTGCAGGATCGGGCCTGCGGCCTTGAGGAGCTCCGTACGGCTCTTGCCCGCTAGTTCGTCCAGTGTGGACTGATCGGGCAGGAGGCCGAGCGCCTCGAACAGGCGGGCGTAGATCTCGGCTTCGACGAGGGTGCCCGGCAGCGGGTCGAACAGCGGTGGCCGCAGGTGGAAGTAGTTGGTCGGGAACTCGAAGTCGAAGAACGTGTACTCCCACTTCTCGTGCTGGGAGGCCGCCGGCAGCACGTAGTCCGCGAGTGCCGCCGTCTCCGTGAAGGCGACGTCGATCACCACCGACAGCTCGGCGGCGCCGATCGCCCGCTCGACGCTCGCGGTGTCGGCGGCCGTGTTGGCGGGGTTGGAGGACTCCACCCACAGCACGCGCACCCGGTTCGGGTGGTCGGCCAGGATCTCCTCGGCCAGCGTGTTCAGCGGCAGCATGCCGCCGATGTACTCGAAGCCGGTGATCTCCGAGCGTTCGCCACGGGACTCTGACCATAGCGGCATGAGCCAGGTGTGCAGGGCGTTCGTGCCGGGGCGGCCGAAGTTGCCGGTGATGAGGTAGAGCAGCTTCTCCAGGTAGCTGTTGAGCGTGGAGTTGCGGCCCTGCTGGATGCCCAGCTCGACGCGGACCGTCATGGCCTCGGCGGCGAGGATCAGGTCCACGGCCCTGTCGACCTCGGTCCTCTCGACCTCGGCGTGCGCGATCCACTCGTCGACGGGGATCTTGCCGAGGGTCGCCGCGACCGCGTTGAAGCCGTCGGTGTGCTTGGCCAGGAAGTCCGTGTCCGCGCCGCCGCGCTCGATGATCAGGGCGAGGATCGCGCCGAGCAGGTAGGCGTCCGTGCCGGGCCTCAGCGGCAGGTGCACGTCGGCGACGTCGGCCGTCTCCGTTCGGCGCGGGTCGACGACGATCATCTTGCGGCCCGGATCGTTCTTGATGTCGTTGACCGCGCTTCGGGCCCGGTTGAAACCGTTGGCCAGCCAGGGATTGCAGCCTATGACCAGGAGCAGGTCGCACTCCTCGACGCCCTCGGCCGTGTGGTTGGTCTGGCCGCCGAACATCTTGCCGTTGACCCAGAAGTCGCCCGTCTTCTCCTGCGACAGCGCGCCGAAGAACCGGGTGGAGTTCATCCACCGGCGCAGGGCGAAGCCGTATCCCCCGCCCGAGTGATTGCCCTGCCCGCCGCCGCCCACGTACGCCATCGACCCCGGCCGGCTCGCCGCCGCGTCCTCGTCCCGCACCGCCTTGAGCCTCGCCGCGATCTCCTTGATCGCCGTTTCCCAGCTCACCGGCTCGTGCGTGCCGTCCTCGCGGCGGCGCAGCGGCGTGGTCAGGCGGTCGTTGTGATTGCCGTACCAGGTCAGCCGCTGCGCCTTCTGGCACAGGTACCCCTGCGAGCGTGGGTTGTCCCGGTCCCCCCGCACCCGCGTGATCGCCCGGCCCTCCGTCAGCACCTCGATGCCGCAGTTGACGTAGCAGAGGCTGCACGCGGTCTTGTGCCAGGCGGAGTCGGTCACCCCGGCAGAGTTGCATAGTGAGACCTAGGAGGTCAAGAGACCCCCGGGATCAGCGGCTCGGGTGCGGACTCGGGCTCCGGCGGGATCTCGCGCGGCACCACGGGATCGGGCTGGGGAGCCGCCGGCCCGGGGCCGGGCTGCATCGGACCGGGCTGCATCGGATCGGGGTTCGGCGCCACCGGTTCCGGGTCGGGCAGCACCGGCTCGTCGGGATCACCCGGTAGTGGACGCTCAGGCGCGGGCACGGTCATGGTCACCACCTCCGACTGATCGACTACCCACCTCCGCGGTTCTCAACCGGCGCGGCCGAGGGCCTGCAGGACGCGGGCGGCGGTGCGGATGCCGGCATGGAAGCGGCGGAGCTCGAAGTTCTCGTTGGGGGCGTGGTTGCGCTCGTCGACGTTGGCCAGCTGTATGCCGTAGCAGGGCACGCCGAGACGTCGGTGAGGCCGGCGATGGGAGATTACGCCGAGAGCCGGCTTCGAAAAGGGTGCCGCCCGCAAGCTCGCGACTCGAATGCCACCGACGAGATTGCGCCGAGAACCGGGTTCGCAAGGGTGCCGCCCGCAAGCTCGCGACTCGAATGCCACCGACGAGATTGCGCCGAGGGCCGGGTTCCAAGGGACGCCGGAATGCTCGTGGCTGGGATGCCACCGAGGGCATTGCACCGCCGCTCCGGGTTCGTCCCGGAGCGGCGGTGTCCACCGAAGCGTCGCGGCCCCACTGGGCGAACCGAACAGAGCAATCCTCGTTTCCCCGCCCGATCGCCAGCGCTGAGGCAAGGTGGGTGCCGTCGGCGACCGCCGCGAAGGCCGTCGCCGACCGCCCCCACAGGGAGGATGGAAGCGGTCTCGCACACACGACGATCGAAGGTTGACTCAGCCGGAGATCACACCGCCGACCGTGTGCAGCAGGGTCTCCCGCACGGTGGCCGGGTCGTCCAGCTCGGCGGCGGACATGGCCCCATCACGTAGCAAGACCAGCGCCCCGGCAGCCTGATCCGGCTGCGGGTGACCAGTTTGCCCTAGCAGGGACCGAAAAGTCTCACGCAGCCAGGCCCGATGGGCGGCGATCAGGCGCCGCGGCGGGCTGTTCCGGTCGGCGTGCTCGGCGGCGGCGTTGAGGAAGTTGCAGCCGCGGAAGTCCTCGCTGGCGGCGAAGTCGGCGTAGAACTCGAAGATCCCGACCAGTGCCTCGACCGGCGGCCGCTCGGCCACGATCGTCTCGACCGCGTCCCGGATGAGTCGGTCGACCGAGTCGAGGTAGGCCAGCACGAGGTCGTCCTTGCCTGCGAAGTGGCGGTAGCAGGTGGACCGGGTGACGTTGGCCTCCGCGACCAGGCGGTCCATGCCGACGGCCCGGATCCCTTCGGCGTAGAACAACCGGGCCGCGGTGGTCAGCAGGCGGTCGCGTGGGGCCTCGTTCATGGACGTCAGACTACAGAACGACCGTTCTTTCTGCCGAACCCTTGACGTCCGGGAGCCGCCACCCCTAGCGTGCACCACAGGCAGAACGAACGTTCTTTCTTTCGCCAAACTCGGAGGATCTGATGACTCCCACCGTGGTGCTCGTGCACGGCGCCTTCACCGACACGGGCAGCTGGGCCGGCGTGATCCAACGGCTCCAGGCCGCCGGCATCACGGCCACGGCCGTCGCCACTCCCCTGCGTGGCCTCGCCCACGACGCGGCCTTCGTCGCCGGCACGGTCGCGGCAATCGACGGCCCGGTCGTGCTGGTCGGCAATTCCTACGCAGGCGCGGTGATCGGGGCGGCCGCGCCACAAACGTCAAATGTGAATGCGCTCGTGCACATTGCCGCGTTCGTGCCCGACGAAGGCGAGAGCGTGCTGGAGATGGCCGCGAACTTCCCCGATTCCGAACTGGGCCCGAACCTCCGCGCGATCGGCGACGACTTCTACCTGAGCACGGATGGATTTCGCCGGGTGCTCGCCGAAGACCTGCCCGAGGACGTGACTTCGCTGCTCGCGGTGAGCCAGCGGCCGATCGCCGCGGTCGCGCTGGGCGAGAAGTCAGGGCCGGTCGGGTGGAGGACCCTGCCGTCCTGGCACGCGGTGGCGAGCGCCGACAAGGCGATTCATCCGACCGTCCAACGTTTCGGGGCCCAGCGGGCGGGCTCCACGGTTGTCGAGATCGACGGCTCGCACCTGCTCGCATTGTCCCAGGCGGACACCGTGACCGACCTGATCCTCGAAGCGGCGGCCAAAACCTCGTAGGACGACCCTTTCTTTGCTAGATCAACAAAACCAGGTCACGTCGCCTGAGCGGCCCACACCCCTACGACGCAATAAGGCCGTTCAGGCGATTCATGCGAAGTTCACTACCTTCGTCGGTTGTTCCCGGTTCCCCCAGCGCCGATCCTGGTCCGCGGTCGACACCTTCCACCTCTGCCGAACGCGGCCCGAGACCCGGGTCGTGATAGCCCCTGCTCGGAGGAGAACTGCCGATGTTCCTGAGACGCTCCACCGTTGTCGTCGCGACCGGCCTTCTGGTCGCCGCGGTCACCACCAGCACGGCCGCACAGGCGCAGCCATCCGCGCCCGCGGCGAACCCGCTCACCGCCGACGCGATGGCCGTCAACGCGGCCCAGAGCCTCGTCGCCTCCCGGCCCGCCGCGCTGCACGCCAGCTCGGACGACGCCTTCACGCAGCAGAGCACCATCTCCTCCACCAACGGGCTGAAGTACGTGCCGTACCAGCGGACGTACAAGGGTCTGCCGGTGGTCGGCGGCGACTTCGTGGTCGCCACCAACTCCACCGGCCAGGTCCTGGGCACCTCCGTGGCCCAGGACGCGACCATCAATCTCGCCTCCACCACGCCGAAACTGACCTCGGCGCAGGCGCAGAACGTCGCCCGCGGCCAGCTGTCGAAGGTGGACAGCGTCGGCGCCGCGCAGCTGGTGACCTTCGCGCTCGGCACGCCCACGTTGGCGTGGCAGAGCACCGTCACCGGCACCCGGGACAACGAGCCCAGCAAGCTGGACGTCGTGGTCGACGCGGCCACCGGCAAGGTGCTGCACACCCAGGAACACGTGCTGTTCGGCGACGGAACGTCCGCTTGGAACGGTCCGAACCCGGTACACCTGGACACCACGCACTCCGGCAGCAACTTCTCGCTCAAGGACCCGGTGCTGACCAACGTCAGCTGCCAGGACGCCGCGAACAACACGACGTTCACCAAGACCTCCGACAGCTGGGGCACGGGTAACGCCACCAGCAAGGAGACGGGCTGCGTCGACGCGCTGTTCGGCGTGCAGACCGAGAACAAGATGCTGTCGCAGTGGTTGGGCCGCAACAGCTTCGACGGCAACGGAGGCGGCTGGCCGATCCGCGTCGGCCTGGCCGACGAGAACGCCTACTACGACGGCAGCCAGGTGCAGATCGGCCACAACAGCCAGAACCAGTGGATCGGTTCGATCGACGTGGTGGCCCACGAGCACGGCCACGGCATCGACGACCACACCCCGGGCGGCATCTCCGGCAACGGCACCCAGGAGTTCGTGGCCGACGTGTTCGGCGCGTCCACCGAGTGGTTCGCCAACGAGCCGGCGCCCTACGACGTGCCCGACTTCCTGGTCGGCGAGCAGATCAACCTGGTCGGCTCCGGCCCGATCCGCAACATGTACAACCCGTCCGCCCTGGGCGACAAGAACTGCTACGACAGCAGCGTCCCCGGCGGCGAGGTGCACGCCTCGGCCGGACCCGGCAACCACTGGTTCTACCTGCTGGCCGAGGGCACGAACCCGAACAACGGGCAGCCGACCAGCACCACCTGCAACAGCAGCAGCGTCACCGGCCTCGGCGTGCAGAACGCGCTGAAGATCTTCTACAACGCCATGCTGCTCAAGACGACCGGCAGCTCCTACCTGAAGTACCGGACCTGGACGCTGACCGCGGCCAAGAACATGTTCCCGGGCAGCTGCACCGAGTTCAACACCGTCAAGGCGGCGTGGGACGCGATCTCCGTGCCGGCGCAGGCCGGCGACCCGACCTGCTCGGCCACCGGCACGGTCACGGTGTCCAACCCGGGCAACCAGTCCACCACCACCGGCGCGGCCGTGAGCCTGCCGCTGTCGGCCAGCGGCGGCACCGCGCCGTACAGCTGGACCGCGACCGGCCTGCCGGCCGGCCTGTCCATCAACGCCTCCACCGGCACGATCTCCGGCACCGCGACCACCGCCGGCACCAGCAACGTGACGGTGACCGCCACGGACAGCGCCAGCCACAGCGGCTCGGCCTCGTTCAGCTGGACGGTCGGCACGGTGAGCGGCAACTGCACCGGCCAGAAGCTCGGCAACCCCGGCTTCGAGTCCGGCGCGACGGTGTGGTCCTCCACCTCTGGCGTGATCGGCCAGAACGGCACGCAGCAGCCGGCCCACGGCGGCACCTGGAACGCCTGGATGGACGGCTACGGCACGACCCACACCGACACGCTGTCGCAGTCGGTGGCCATCCCGGCCGGCTGCCACGCCAGCCTCACGTTCTACCTGCACATCGACTCGGCCGAGACCACCACGACGACCCAGTTCGACAAGCTGGCCGTGACCGGCGGCACCACCTCGCTGGCCACGTTCTCCAACCTCAACAAGGCCAGTGGCTACGTGCTCAAGACGATCGACGTCTCGTCCTTCGCCGGCAGCACCCTCGCGCTGAAGTTCAGCGCGGCGGAGGACAGCTCGCTGCAGACCTCGTTCGTCGTCGACGACGCGGCTGTGACCCTGAGCTAGTCTGAGCCAGCAGGATTGAGCGGGGAGGACGGCAGGCGACGTCCTCCCCGCTCACTCTGTGCCCGGCTGCTCGTTCGGCATGGCCCCCAGCACCGATTCGGTCTCCGGCAAGGGTTCCTGCTGCTCGGGTTGCGCCGGAATCGGCGTTGTCGGCGGAGCGGGCGGGATCGGCGCGGCGGGAATCGGCGTGGTGGGCGGCGCGGGGTCGTAGGTGGTCTGCTGTTTCATGCGCCCCCGGGTACCCACGATCGCGCGGGTTATCCCACCTTCGGGTAGGTCCGCACGCCGACCTGAACATAGGGCTCGCCGGTCGGCAGGCTGAAGAACACGATCGGCGTCCACCACTGCCGGCCTTCGGCCCGCGACACGAACAGTGTGTCGCTGACGGGCAACAGATCGTGCTCGGTGACGGGTTCGGGCACGATCTCGGCCAGCGCGCCGGTCGCGATGGACCGCACCCGCAACCCGTTGTCACCGGCGAAGATCTCGATGCGGCTGCCGGCTCGCTCGTACGCTCCGAGGTAGCGTGGGCCATCGACCGTCGGCAGCTGTGCCGGCGGCGAGACGGGCTCGGGCAGGGTGATGCCGGCGATTTCCGCGAACAGGTCCCGGAACAGCTCCTGGTAGAGGTCGATCGCGTTGCCGCCGTTGGTGAGCAGCGTGACGGCCAGTCCGAGTTCGGGCACGACGCGCAGGAAGGCGAACTGCCCGCGGGTGCCGCCGTCGTGTCCGATGACCTGGTGACCGTCCCAGTCGAACCGCATCCAGCTGAGGCCCCACGAATCGCCGAAGACGTACTTGTTGGGCACATCGGCGTGGTGCTCGGTCATGGTCACCGCGGACGCCTCGCTGAGCAGGCGGTCGCCGTCGGGACCGAGACCACGGGTCAGGTGCAGTCGGGCGAAAGCCAGGACATCGGCGGTGGAGGCGGTGATCAGTCCGGCCGGGCCCATCGAGCGCGGCAGCAGAAACGTTGACACGGGAAGAGGTTCCTGACCGCCCGGGGCTTCGTGGCCGACGGCGGCGCTGAGCAGGATGGCTTCCTCGGGCAGGGTCACGGTGTGCTTGAGGCCGAGTGGACCGATCAGCCGCTCCCGCAGCGCGGCGTCCCAGGTCTGGCCGGTGATCTTCTCGATCACACGGCCGGCGAGCGCGAATCCCGAGTTGCAGTAGGAGAAGGTGACGCCGAGCGGATGCACCTGGGCTGCTTCGCCGAGCCGGTCGACGTACTTGGCCACGCAGTCGTCGCCGCGGCCAGTGTCGGTGAACACGTCGCCGTCGATGCCGCTGGTGTGGGTCAGCAGGTGCCGCATCGTCACCTGCTTGGTCACGTCCGGATCGGACAGTCGCAGATCGGGCAGCACGTCGGCGATCGGCGCGTCCAGGTAAAGGAGCCCCTCGTCGACCAGCTGCATCGCCAGGGTGGCGGTCCAGGTCTTCGTGATGGACCCGATCTGGAACACCGAATCGTCGGTCACGGACGTGCCGGTCGCCTTGTTGAGCACGCCCGCGCTGACCTGGACGAGCTCGTCGCCGCGCAGGATGCCCAGCGCCGCGCCGGGAACGTGGTGCTTGCGGGCCAGCTCGGCCAGTCGTCGCCGCCAGTGGTCGGCGCGGATCGGCGTCCGCCGCTCAAGCCAGTCGACGACCCGGCGGTTGTAGTCGACACGGTGCGAGGGAAGTCCATTGTGGATGAACATGTGCGACGCGCCCGGGTAGAGCACCAGTTGTGTTGGCACGCCCTGGGTTCGCAGCGCGGTGAACCACTGTTCGGCCTGGCCGACCGGGCAGCGGTCGTCGGCCGCGCCGTGCAGGATCAGGGTGGGCGTGCGGACCTGGTCGACGCGGCTCAGGGGCGAGCAGTCCCCGTCGCCGAACTCGATCGTCTTGAGGTAGTGCCCGCCGTCGGAGGTGCCGGCCATGCTGGTGGTGTCGGCGACGATGCCGCCCGCCACCGCCGCCGCAAAACGGTTGTCCCGGCTGGTGAGGTAGCAGGTCATGTAGCCGCCGTAGCTGTAGCCGACCACGGCCAGCCGGTCGGCGTCGGCCACGCCCTCGGCCACCAGTTGGTCCAGCGGCTCAAGGAAGTCCTTCGCGTCGGCCTCGCCCCACGCGCCGACGGCCGCGGAGATGAACGCCTCGCCGTAGCCATCGCTGGCTCGTGGGTTGAGCAGCAGCACCGCCCAGCCGCGTGCCGCCAGCTCGTGGCGGTAGGTCCGCGTGGAGTCGGCGGCGCCATTCCAGGCGTTGTGCGGGCCGCCGTGGATGTCCAGGACCAGCGGCAGCGGGCCCTTGCGAGCGGGATCGCGCATCAGCCAGCCGTGCACGACGGTGCCGTCGGAGATGGCGAATTCCCTTTCCTCACAGGGGAAGGGCGTGATGTTGGCATTGCCGTGGGCGGTGCGGACGTCGATATCGCCGCTGCGCAGGTCAACCACCACGATCTCGCCGTAGGACGTCGGCGTGACCAGTACAGCCGCCGCGTGGCCGTCAACGACGTCCACATCGGACACAACGTTTCCATCGCCGCCGAGAACAAGCCTGATGCCGCCGTCCTCGACCGCATACAGATGGGTGCAGCCCCGGTCACGGACGGCGAAGTAGACGGTGTCGCCGACCGCCTGCGGCACGACCCCGGGGTAGCCGGCCTCGCCGGCCATCACATTGCGGTCCAACGACTCGGCCAGGTCGACGGTCTCGCCGCCATCCACTGGGACCCGCAGCAGCCGGGCGTTGCCGACCTTCAGGGTCCGTGTGCCGACGACCAGCAGCGCGGTCCCGTCGGCCGTCCAAGCGACCCGCTGGCAGACACCGTCGGAGGTACCGACCAGCCGGGGTTCGCCACCGATCTCGACTACGTGGGCAGCGGAACGGAAAGTCAGGTCGGCGTCGTCGTCCCGGGCCGCGCTGAAGGCCAGGAGCGTGCCGTCGGGCGACCATGCCGGATCGCCGGCGTCCCAGTCGCCGAAGGTGACCTGCTGGACCTCGCCGGTCGCGACGTCGAGGACGTGCAGGTGCCCCCGCTTCGCCCCGATCATGCCGACGCCGTCCGCCTTGTAGGCCAGACGGTCGATCACGATCGGCGCTGTCGGCTGGTCGGGGCCGACCAGGGCGGTGAACGCGATCTTGGTGCCGTCCGGGCTCCACCTCGGGGCGCCGGCACCCGACGGCAGCGTGGTCAGCTGCCGGGGCTCGCCGGTTTCCAGCAGCCACACCTGTTCCTCGCGCAGAAACGCCAGCGCCGAGCCGTCCGGCGACCAAGCCGGCGCGGAGTCGTTGGAACCACGGGTGATCTGCCGTGCCGCTCCCCCGCTCGTGTCGACTTCCCATAGCTGGGTGACGTTCTGATCCGCCGCCCGATCGGCCGTGCGCAGCACGTACACGATCCGGCGGCCGTCCGGCGACAGCGCGGGCTGCGCCGGGACGGCCAGGTCGTACAGGTCCTCGATCCGCATGCGTCGAGTCATGCCACTCCCCCCTTTGTACTGTGTCGAGAACTGCCGTCAGGCGAGTACGGCCTTGACCAGTCCGGTGAGCAGCGCCGTGCGGCGAGGGATCTCCTCGACAATCACGTGCTCATGGTCGGCATGGGCACCGTCGCCCACCGCGCCGAGGCCGTCGAGCGTCGGAACGCCCACGCCGGCGGTGAAGTTGCCGTCCGAAGCCCCGCCGACGGCCGTCTCGGCCAACTGGCCGAGTCCGAGCTCACCGGCCACTGTGGACGCCAACGCGAACAGCCCGGCCGAGGACTCGGCATCCAGCGGCGGTCGGTTGATGCCGCCCTCGATACGGATCTGAGCACCGGGCAGCACGGGCGTCAGGCGGCGGATGGCCTCGTCGACCCGAACCTGCTCGTCGCGGTCCCATGCCCGCACGTCCACCGACACAGCGGCATTGGCCGGCACGGTGTTTGACGTGGTGCCGGCGTTGAGCACCGTTGGCACGACAGAGGTTCCGCGCGAAGGATCGTCCAATGCGGACACCGCGAGGATCTGGTGCGCGATCTCGACGGCGGCGTTGACGCCCTTCTCGGGCTCCAGCCCGGCGTGGGATGCCTTGCCCTGCACCACGACCCGGTAGATGGACGTGCCCTTGCGGCGGGTCTTCAACGCGCCGCCGGGGCCGGCCGCCTCCAGAACGAACGCGGCCTCACAGCCCCGCGCCTCGTCCTCGATCAGCGCCCGGGACCGTGGCGAGCCCAGCTCCTCGTCGCCGGTGATCAGGATCGTCACGCCGGAGCGGTCCTCCAGCGCCGCGACGGCGTGCAGGATCATCACGACGCCGGTCTTCATGTCGAAGCAGCCCGGCCCGCGCATGACGCCGTCGACCACGGAGAACGGGTGGGTCTCAAGGGATCCGTGCGGCCACACGGTGTCGTGGTGCCCGAGCAGCAAGACCTTCGGCACGTCGCCGAACCGCCAGCGCAGGTGCGTGCACCCGTCGGTCACGATCCGTTCGGGCTCGGCGCCGAGCAGCCGCCGGCCGAGCTCCGTCACCACATCGGCGCTGCGCGCCACCGCGTCATGATCCGACGACGGCGACTCGCACCGCACCAGTTCTTCGATGTCCGCCAACAGATCCGTCATCGTGCCTCCCCGCGCAGCGCCCGTCCTGGCAGCGCATTCGTCTGCAATTCCCCTTGCCGCACAACAGCCGTCCCGCCCACGAACAGGTGCCGCACGCCGATCGACGGCCGCAGCGGGTCACGGTAGGTCGCGGCGTCGCTGATCCGCTCCGGGTCCAGCACCACGACGTCCGCGTCGGCCCCGACCCCGAGATGTCCCTTGGCCCGCGCCCCCGGCGCGCAGTCGTCGAGCAGCCGCGCCGGCAGGTACGAACACCGCCGGAACGCCTCCAGCCAGGTCCAGACCCCGGTTTCCCGCACCATCAGGCGCAGCGTCTTCGAGAACGTGCCGGCCGCGCGCGGATGGGTCGAGCCGCCCGGCGGCAGCGGCCACTCGGTGCTCTCGAAACTGCCGTCCGGCCAGAACAGCGGCATCGCGTCGCTGCCGACGATCGAGTCCGGGAAGGCCAGCGTGCGGCGCAGCATCTCGAGGTCGGCCTCCCGGCTCTCGTCCAGGAACTCCATCAGGCAGGGCGCGCTGGGATCTTCCTGGCGCAGCTGGAGCAGCCGCTTCTCGTCGGCGACACGCTCGCCGGTCTCCACCACGATGATGTTGGACGGGCCAAGGCCCTTCATCCGCAACCGCTCCGGGGCGATGAAGGCGGCGCCGATCGCCGTGCTCCCCGCGCCGTACGGGTAGGCCTCCACGGTCACGCGCGACCCGAGCCGCTGCGCGCGGTCCAGGGTCCCCAGCACACGGTCGACGTGCCGGCCCGACGTGCTGTTGACGTGGCAGTGGTGCATGGCCGCGCCGGTCTCCCCGGCGGCTCGGGCGATCTCCTCCGACCCGTCGACCGGGGTCGAGGGGTCCACCTCCGCCAGCTCGCGGACGTGCGTGTACGTGGGAACGCCGGCCTTCGCGGCCAGCTGCGCGACGGCGAGGAACTCTCCCGGGTCGGTCATCGGCGCGTAGCCCAGCAGCACGCCGATGCCCAGCGCGCCGGCGGCGATCTCGCTCTCCAGCAGCGACAGCCAGGCCGTCAGCTCGGCCGGCGAGGACGACCGACGCCAGGCCTCGTTGCCCAGCATCGCCAGGCTGCTGCCGACGTTGGCGTCGGGCTTGGCGCCGAGCAGCACCTGCGCCCGCGCGCCGCCCCAGGAGGCGGAGAAGCCGTAGTTCAGCGGTCGCCCGGCCTTGGCTGCGTCGGCGTAGCCCTTCTCGATCGGCATCACGCCCGCCTCCAGGTCGAGGGCGGTCGTCACGCCGTCCATCGCCTGCATGCGGTGCCCGGCGATGGAGTGCACGTGGCTGTGCACGTCCACGAACCCGGGCCCCACAACGAGCCCGGTGACGTCCACGATCTCGGCGCCCGGCGGCGTCTCCAGGCCCGGACCGACCGCCGCGATCCTGCCGTCGGAGATCAGCACATCAGACAGTCCGTCGAGGCCGGCGCCCGGATCGATCACCCGGCCGCCCCGCAGCAGTGTGTGCATCCCTCGACCCTAGAGGTCCTACGGCCGGACCTGTCCAGAACTGTCCGGTCGGGCAACGACCGCCTGCAGCGACTCCCGCAGCTGCTGGCCGGCCGCCTCGGTCAGCGGGCGCAGGAAGACCTGCTCCGCCTCCGCGGCGGCCGAACCGGCCCAGCGGACGATGTTCTGGCCCTTCTCGGTCAGCTCGACCACGTTGCGCCGGCGGTCCTCGGCGTCGGGGTGGCGGGACACCAGGCCCTTGTCCTCCAACGTGTCCAGCAGCGCGACCATGGTGGTGCGGTCGATGCCCAGCCGCTGCGCCGCGTGCTGCTGCGAGCCCGGTTCGCGCCCGTTGAGCACGTTGAGCACGCCCAGCTCCCGCCCGCTGATGTTGTAGGGCAGCAGCGCCTTCTCGGTCAGCTCGGAGATCCGCAGGTTGGCGTGCTTGAGCAGGTACGCGAGCCGGGGGCTCGCCTGGTCGCTGGACACCCGGCGATCCTATCGCTACGCTGATTGTCAGCTCCACTGATGATTTGTCAGCCTGACGTTCAGTACAGCGAACCATAAGGAGAACTGATGATCCTGGTCACCGGCGGTCTCGGCTTCATCGGCACCCACACCGCCCGCGCCCTGCTCGACCTGGGCCGGCCCTGCGTCCTCGCCCAGCGCCGCCCAGCCTCGGACCCGCCCGTGCCGGCGGAAATCGTGCAGGCCGACATCGCCGACCTCGACTCGTTACGGGCGATCGGCCGGCGTCACAAGATCACCGGGATCCTGCACCTGGCCGGGTCGATGCCCTGGCCGCCCGCCCCCGAGCAATCCGGCCCCGACCAGCAGCCGATCGAGGCGGCCCGCACCGCGCTCGGCAGCCTGTTCAACGTGCTGCAGGTGGCGCAGGAATGGGGTGTGAGCAGGGTCGGCGTGGCCAGCACCATCGGCGTGTACGGCGGCGTGAGCGCCGACTCGTACACCGAGGACCTGCCGCTGCCGATGACCTCCGCCCACGTCATCCCGGCGTTCAAGAAGATCGGCGAGCTGCTGGTCGACCACCTCGCCGACGCCGCCGGCCTGGACATCGTGAACTACCGCATCGGCGCCATCTGGGGGCCGCGCGGCCATTTCGTCGATCGTTTCTTCGCCGCGTCGCAACTCGTGCACGCCGCCGCCCGCGGCACCAGGCCCGAGACCAACGCGCGGTCCGGCGACGCCATCGACCTCTGCTACGCCAAGGACTGCGGCCGCGCCCTCGCCCTGCTCCAGACCGCCGACCGCCTCGACCACCGCACCTACAACGTCAGCTCCGGCCGTGCCACCACCAACGCCGAGATCATCGCCGCGATCAAGAAGGTCGTGCCCGACGCCGCGGTCGACCTCCCCGACGGCGGCGAGGTGTTCCCCCCGCTCGACATCACCCGTTTGCGGAAGGACACCGGCTACCAGCCCGAGTTCGACACCGAGCGGGCCGTCGCCGACTACCTGTCCTGGCTCCGTGCCGGCAACCAGCGTTAAACGCGGTTGCCAGGGGCTGCGATCATGGGCCGCATGATCGAGAGAATCGAGTCTTCCCTCCGCGGATGAGCGCGGCCCAGCACGACAACACGCTGTACGACCACGCCCTGCGCCTGCACGAGCTCACTCCCGACGAGCCGCTCCCGCGCGACGGCCAACCGTTCCCGGACGAGCAGCGCCACGGCGGACGCCGATGGCGCGGCGAGGACCCGCGGTTCATCGGAGCCGATGTGGCCGTCCTGCTAGATCGCCACTTCGCCGATGCCGCGGCACCGCCGAGCGCCCTGGCCGAGGCGTTTCACGACGTCCACGTGCCGATCCATCCCAACGAGCACATCGAAGCCGCCGCGCTTCGCGCCGATCGGCAGCGGGTGTGGGAAACCGGCCGGTGGCTGGTGCGGCACGCTGCCGACCGGTGCGCGGTCACGGTCGGTCTGGCCTTGCTCGCCGCCGACTGGCACGAGGAGGACATCCCCCTCATCCGGACAATCGGCCTGCTGTCCAACCACTTCGGCCCGCTGGCCGCCAGGGCGCTCGACCGACGCGAAGGCGCCGCCGAGACACTGTTGTGGCTGGCCCAGCGGGTCGCCGGGTGGGGACGCGTCTACGTCGTGCGATCGCTCGCCCGACACTGGACGGCCCCCCAAGCGCGCCGCTGGCTGCTGCGCCATTCCTGCGACGGCGACTATCTCAACGGCTATTTCGCCGGACAGGTCGCCACTGTCGCCCAGCTCCATCACGCCATCACCACCGGCGAAACCGACGACGAACTCATCGAGCACACCGGCCGTTTGTTGGTAATAATGGCCGACTGCGAGGGAATGGGCACGACTCTCCAACACTATCCGCCGGCCTTCGCCGTGCTCACCGCGCACGCCACCCATTTCGCCCGACTCGAACCGTCCACACGGCGTTATATCGACGCCGCCGTCATCGCCGACCGCCTGGCCGCCGATCCCGAGAAGCGCGGATGCACGGCCGCGCAGGCCGACGACCTGGTTCGGCGCTACCTGGACGTGCTCAACCGGCCGGAGTGGTGCGCGGCGGGAGCCGCGATGGACGGCGAGTACGCCACCTGGTTCGCCGACCACGAAGCGGTCCGCCTGCGGCTGCGGGCCTTCGGGGATTATTAGGTGTCGGTGATTGGTTGCCAGATAACTGTGACCGGGGCAAACATCGCTGTCGACACCTGATCTGGGGGTAGGTAGGGATGGCGCGACCGGAGCGCCCGCTCGACGCGGGCGACACTCCACTGCTGAGATTCGCCGCAGATCTGCGCACGCTGCGTTGGCGGGCCGGCAATCCGACGTACCGGGAGCTCAGCAAGCTGGCGAACTACTCGACGGCCGTGCTGTGCGAGGCGGCGGGCGGGCGCAAGTTCCCGAGCAAGGCGGTCACGCTGGCCTTTGTGACCGCCTGCGAGGGCGACACCGACGAATGGGCGACGCGCTGGCGCAAGGTGGCCGATCACCTCGCGCCATCGCGCCTCGAACCGGATACGGAACGGTCCCCGTATCCCGGGCTGGCGGCATTCCAGATTTCCGACGCCGACCGGTTCTTCGGGCGGGAAAACCTGCGGAAAGAACTGCTCGACCGCCTCCGCGAGCACCGATTCATCGGTGTTTTCGGCGCGTCCGGTTCGGGCAAGTCGTCGCTGCTGCGGGCCGGTCTGGCGGCGGCCGTGACCGGCCCCGTGGTAGTGCTGACGCCAGGCCCCGATCCGCTCCACGAGTGCGCGGCCCGGCTGTCCGACCTGGTCGGCGAGTCCCCGGCCGTCCTGCGCGCCGAGTTCGCCGCCGACCGCGCGGGCCTGCACCGGCGGATCAGCCAGGCGCTGGCCGACCGGCGCGAAGACCTGCTGCTGGTGGTCGACCAGTTCGAAGAGGTCTTCACCCTCGGTGCCGACCAGGCTCCCTTCATCGACGCCCTCGTGCACGCCACGAACGCGGAAGGCAGCCGGGTGCGGGTCGTGCTCGGCGTGCGGGCCGACTTCTTCGGGCACTGCGGATCCGTTCCCGCGCTGCGCGAGGCGCTTCGTGACCGCACGGTCCTGGTCGGCGCCATGACCCCCGAGGAGCTGCGGGAGGCCGTCGCCCGGCCGGCCACCGACGCCGGCCTCACCATCGAAACCGCGCTGGTGAACCGGATTCTCGCCGACGCCGGCAAGGAGGCCGGCGCCCTGCCGCTCGTGTCGCATGCCCTACGCGAGACGTGGCAACGGCGGCAAGGCATCGCGCTGACGCTGGCCGCCTACGAGGCCGCCGGCGGCATTCAGCACGCCATCGCCCGCACCGCCGAGGCCGTGTTCACCCGCCTCGACGCCGAGCAGCAGGCCGTGGCGCGGCAGGTGTTCCTCCGGCTGGTCGCGTTGGGCGACGAGGACACCAAACGCCGGCTCAACCGTGCGGAACTGGACGCTGGCAGCGAGGCCGTGCTGGCCGCGCTCACCGCCAGCCGCCTCATCACCGTCGACCAAGACCACGTCGAAATCACGCACGAGGCGCTGATCAGTCACTGGCCCCGGCTGCGGGACTGGCTGGGCGAGGACCGCGAGGGCTTACGCACCCACCGCCTGCTGACCGAGGCCACGGCCGAGTGGAAGGCGCTCAACCGCGACGCCGGCGCCCTGTACCGGGGCGCCCGGCTCGCGCTCACCCAGGACTGGCTGCAACGGACACGGACCCGGCTCAGCATCGACGAGCGGGCGTTCCTCGACGCCAGCGCCGCGACCAGCCGCCGCCAGTCCCGCCGCCTCGTCCGTCTGGTCGTCCTGCTGGTGGTGCTGCTCGTCGCGGTGTCCGGCACGACGGCGTACTCGCTGCGTGAGCAGGGCCGCACCGCCGACGCCCTGCACCGGGAAACGTTGCAGCAGGTGGAATCCGCCGTCCTGAGCGAGTCGCCGATGAACCCGACGGACGTCGCCGCGCTGGCGGTCGCCGACTACCAGTCCGATCCGACACCGCAGCACCGTGGGCAGCTGTTCCGCTGGTGGTACCAGGGCTGGACGACGCCGCCGCGAACCCCGCGGACCATGGCGGTGCTCGATCCAACGGGCTCCTTCTCGGCGTCGGTCACCGACACGGCGACGATCGCACTGGCCCCCGAGCCTGCGGACTGGCCACGCAAGGAGATTCCCGCGCACGGCGCGACCGTCGAGTCGATTGCCGTTGCGTCGGACGGAAAACACGTCGCAGTGTCCTATCAGGACGATGTCACCGACCTCTGGAACACCGCCGGGGACCCGGTTCTCCAGCGCACGTGGACCGGCCGGCGGACCTATCTGTCGTTCAGCCCCGACGGTCGGACACTGGCCATCGGCGAGACGACGGCGAACTGGCGCCAGGACGTCTCCCGCTATCCCCAGCTCGAACTGTGGAATGTCAACGACCTCACCGTGCCCGTGCGAACCTTCGCCAATTCCTGGGGCCAGGCCGCGTTCGCCGCCGACGCGCCCCGGGTCGCGGTGCGGTCGATGGAGCGCGGGGACGGAATTCGGGTCTATGCCACGGATTCCGCCCCGACCCAACTGCCGTTGGCGACCCGGTCCGACATGCTCGCACCCCCGATGGCCCTGTCGCCGGACGGCGGCACCGTCGTGATGGGGGCGTTCGATCCGCACGTTCCGATCAGCATGTACACGGTCCAGCCAGACGGCGACGTCAAGGAGGTCGAGGAGCCGGTGCCCGCCGGCGGCGGCACTCTCCAGCCCGTGTTCAGCCGAGACGGCACATACGTCATCCTGCCCGACGATGCGAACGGCATTGCCGTGTGGGACATCCGCGATCCGCACCACCCGCACGAGTACGCCGCGCTGTCCGGCTGGAAGGGCCAGGTGCTGGCCGCCGCCGTCTCGCCGGACCGGCGGCTGACGATCATCACCACCGAGACGCAGCTGGCGGTGACGCTCGACGTCGGCTCGGCGATCGCCGGAATCTGCGGTCACCTCAAGGAGAACGAGCCGCACGTGGCCGAGATGTGGCCGTCGTTCGCGGCCAACGACGTGCTGCCGATGCCATGTCAGCAGTGAGTCAGCGGCAGGACCACGTCGTGGGCACACCGCCGGCCGCGCCCAGCGCCGTGCCGTCGTCGGCGACGGAGCCGAGCTCGCTGCCGGCCCCGAGCTCCTGGACGGAGTTGTCCGGGGTCACCACGGCGACCTGGTCGTCGTAGCGGCCGGCCACCATTCCCGAGCGGTTGACCGAGACGGCGTCGAAGCCGGCCGGGAGCAGGCGCGGGGCGCCGCTCGGGTCCCACACCACGGACTGCCCACCGACCTTGCCGATGATCCAGCTGCCGGCGACGGCCGTGGACGAGGAATCCGTGGCACCGGCGGGCAGGGCCAGCAGCGTCGCGCCACCGGCGAGGAAGGTGGCGGCGCGGGTGTGGCCGTCGGTGGTGGCCCAGTCGATGAGCAGGCGACGATCGTCGGCGATGCCGGACAGGGCCCGGAACTGGTCCGCGTGCACGAGGACCTCGGTCGGGCCGGTCGAACCGTTGGCCCACACCAGATAGCGCCGCTGCTGCGGGCCCGGCCCGGTGGCGACGCCGGCCACATCGCCGCGCTGGTTCATGCCCTTGGCCTCGCCGTTGCTCGCGCCGGCGGGCAGGGAGAACTCGGTGATCTTGCCGTCCCGGACGGTGATCGCGTGGCTCGGGGAGTTGATCGTGCCGGCCGTCCGGCCGGCGCTGTCGGCGCCGCGCAGCTGGAGCTGGGTGGCTCCGTCGGGCAGGGCGGTGGAGGTGACGGCGCCGTTGCTCCAGCGCAGCAGATGGCCGTCGCCGAAGCCCAGGATGTCGCCGGCCGCCTGGACCTGGGCGATGGCGTCGCCGTCGTGCGGCAGGGCCGTGCCGGTCCAGGCGCATTCGCCCGCGCTGGCCGTGCCGGTGATCATCGTCGAAGCCAGCGCACCGGCTGTGAGCGCCGTCATCCACGCGTGCTTACGCATGCTGTCCCCCCAGAGATCGCCTGGCCCAGGACCCTAGCGACTCGCAGCGGTCTGGTGAAGCCGGCTCCCCCGGTCGAGGCCGGCCAGGGTCGCCACACCGGCCCCGACCAGCAGGGCCGCCCCGGCCGCCGCGACGACGGTGCCGAGAACGGGGGCGCTCGCCGGGTCGAAGCCGTCGAAACCGAGGAACGCCTCCAACACGATCGTGCCGGCACAGACCAGGTAGCCGGCGCAGCCCAGGGCCGTGACGCGGGTGCGGACGGCCTCCGGCCAGGACGTGAAACCGGTCAGCCAGGCCAGGATCGGCAACACCAGGATGCCCTGCATCGCCGCCGCGTGGGCCGGCACGAGCACCACCGCGGCGTCGTAGGCGGCGTCGAGGGAGACCGTGCGGGCCTCGGCGGTGCCGATGGCGATCATCACCGCGCCGATGACCAGGCCCACCAGCAGGCTGCCGAAGCCCACCTGCGCCGCCAGCCGCTGCCCGCGCGTGGCGTCCGACGGCCGGAAAGCCGCCCTGAGCAGGGCCAATGTCGTCACGATGATCACCGCGCCGCCGCCGGCCGCGCTGAACGCGAAGGCGGCGTTCAGCGGCGTCGTGGCGTTGAAGTGCGACGGCACGCCCCGCCAGGCCTGCACCGAGATCGCCACCACCTCGACGACCGAGGCCGCCGCGAAGCCGGTGAGCACCGCGCGGCGGGGCCGGACGTCGATCCACGTGCTCGCCCAGGTCACCGCGAAGAGCGTGAGCCCGAACGCCATGCCGAAGTCCGCCGGCTTGCGCCAGGACACCGGGCCGTCCCACGGGCCGCCCAGCATCGCCTGCACGCCCAGGTGCGCCAGGCCGCTGGCGAACAGGACGGCCGCCACCAGGTAACACGCGCGTTCGATCCTCATGGCGTCGACGGTAGGGCCGTGACCGGCCGGCAGACATCGCACGCAGGACGTACCTGCGGACTACGCGTTCCGGCGTACGCGACTATCCTGGCTCGCGCCACACCGAGTACGACGGGAGCCGCCCTCATGGACCGCGACGAGTTCGACGACGACGCGTTCGAGCAGCTCGATGCCTCGGACACCCTCGACGGCGGGCCGGGCGACCCCTTGGACGAGGGTTTCTCCCCCGCCGAGAAGCCTTGGGTGCTCGACGACTGGGGCACCACCCCGCGCGAGCAGCACGACGGCCAGTCCCTGGACGACCGGCTCGCCCGCGAGGTCCCCGAGTTCGGCGCCGGCGACTCCGACGATGACGACGGTCTCGGCGACGTCTCGGACTCCGACGGCGAGCTCCGCGACTACGACGAGGTCGGCGACGCCCGCGCCGGCCGCCTGGTCAGCGAGTCCTATGTGGCCTCCGACGCCGCCAGTGTCGGCGGCGGCGAGTGGGACGCCGACCTGCTCGGTGTCGACGTCGGCATCGACGGCGCCGGCGCCTCCGCCGAGGAAGCCGCCGTCCACATCATCCGCGACGAGGACTGAACCCCCGCGAGTCCCGCTCACCGTCACACCGAACGCGTGAAACGGATTCGTGCTTTCGGTGTGACGGTAGGCGGGACTCGCGGGGGTGCGTGAACCGGTGGTTGTGCTGCTCCGCAACCATGCCGGTCAGGCCCGCAGCGCCGGCAGCAGCTCCTCCCGGGCGAAGTCGAGGAACTCGCGCTGGTGGTCGCCGCCGATCTGGACCAGCGCCACGTCGGTGAAGCCGGCGTCCTGGAACTTCGCCACCGCCTCGACGATCGGCTTCACCTCCGGCCCACACGGGATCGACGCGGCGACGTCCTCCGGCCGCACGAACTGCGTCGCCCCGGCGAAGGCCGGCGGTCCCGGCAGCTCGGAGTTGACCTTCCAACCGCCGCCGAACCACCGGAACTGCTCGTGGGCCCGGACGACCGCGGCCAGTTCGTCACGGTCGAAGCACACCGGCAGCTGCCCGATGATCCGGTCCGCGTCCGGGGCCGCCTTCCGCCACTGCCGGCACAGGTCGGCGTCCGGCTCGACGGCGATCATGGCGTCCGCGCTGGGCGCGAACAGCTCGACCGACTGCGGCCCGGACACCGCGACCCCGACCGGCACGCGCTGCTCCGGCAGATCCCACAACTTGGCCGAGTCAACCCGGAAATGCCGGCCCACGAAGTCCACGTGGCCGCCGTTGAACAGCCGGGAGATGATCTCCAGCGCCTCGCCCAGCATCTCGTGGCGGACATTCACCGGCGGCCAGCCCTGGCCGACCACATGCTCGTTGAGGTTCTCCCCCGCGCCCAGTCCCAGCGTGAACCTGTTGTCCGACAACAGCTGCACCGTTGCCGCCTGCTGCGCGACGACCGTGGGGTGGTAACGCATGGTTGGACACGTCACGTACGTCATCAGCCGTACCCGCTCCGTGGCCTGGGCGATCGCCCCCAACACCGCCCAGGCGTTCGGCGCGTGCCCCTGCTCGACCAGCCACGGCGAGTAGTGGTCACTGATCACCTCGAAGTCGAACCCGGCCCGCTCCGCATGCACGGCGTGCTCCACCAGCGCCCGCGGCCCGGCCTGCTCGGTCATCAGCGTGTACCCGATCATCAGCGTGCCTCCTCGTGCTCGTCACGCTGCGGGTACCCGCTGTCCGGCGGCCGAACCAGGCGCGCCGTCCCGGCCGGCCGGGGCGATTTCCCGGCCGGACCGGGCAGGTTCCCGGTCCGGGCGGGAAATCAGAAGGCCACGGGGATCGGGGTGCCCCGCAGCAGGCGTGCGACCTCGGAGCGGAGTTCGACGAACGGCTCGGACTCGCGGGTGGTGATCTGGTCCCGGGTGCGGGGCAGGTCGACGGTGAGGTCGGCCAGCACGCGGGCGGGTGATCCGGACAGGACGAGGACCCGGTCGCCGAGGTAGACGCTCTCGTCGATGTCATGGGTGACGAGCAGCATGGTGGTGCCCTGCTCGGCGTGCACGCGAAGCAGCAGATCCTCCAGCTCGAACCGGGTCTGGGCGTCGACGGAGGCGAAGGGCTCGTCCAGGAGCAGCAGTGAAGGTCGGTAGGCCAGGGCACGGGCGAGGGCCACGCGCTGCTGCATGCCGCCGGACAGCTGCTGCGGATGCTTGTGCGCGGCGCCGGCCAGTCCCACCTGAGCCAGGGCGAACCGGGCCCGGTCCTGACGCTCGGTGCGCCCGACCCGCCCCCGCAGGGGGAACTCCACATTGGACTGGACGGTGAGCCACGGGAACAGCGATCGGCTGTAGTCCTGGAACACGACCGCCAGGTCGTCGGGCACGCCGCGAACGGGCCTGCCGTGCAAAAAGACGGAACCGCTGGTGGGGGCCAGCAACCCGGCGATGGCCCGCAGCAGGGTGGACTTGCCGCAGCCGGAGGGGCCGACGATGCAGGCCAGCTCACCGGTGTCCACGGTGAACGACAGCTCGGCGATCGCGGCGTGATCGCCGCCGTAGACATGGCTCAGCCGAGCCAACTCAAGCATGGTCGACAAGGTGTCCTCCTGCTCTGGCCGGCGGGCGACGACCGCCCGCGGCGGGATGCCAGCCCAACGCGTGCCGCTCCACCGCGAGCAGCAGCGTGTTGAGGGTGTAGCCGAGCACGCCGATCATGGCGACCGCCGCCCACATCTGGGCGAAGTCGAACTGGTCCTGCGCGTCGCGGAGTTCGCCGCCGAGGCCGCCGTTGGCGGCGAACAGCTCGGCGACCACCATCAGCGTCACCGACTGCGAGAGGCTCACCCGCAGCCCGGCGAAGATCTTCGGCAGGGCCGCCGGCAGCACGATGCCCAGCAGCCGCCGTGTGGCCGGCACGCGGAACGCCCGCGCGGTCTCCATCTGCACCCGGTCGACCGTCCGCACACCGTCCACTGTGTTCAGCAGGACGGCCCACACCGCTCCGAAGAGGATCACGGCCACCACCATCTGCGTCCCGAGCCGGCACAGCAGCACGAACACCGGCACCAATGCCGGCAGTGGCAGTGAACGGAAGAAGGCGAACACCGGGCCCGTGTACTCGAGGAATCGCCGTGACAGCCCCAAAGCCGTGCCCACGACCACACCGACCAGCACCGCCAGCAACCAGCCGCCCACGAGCCGACCGACGCTGGGCACCAGGGCGTCGACGGCGTCCGGGCTGAGGAACAGCGTCGCGGCCGTGCCGGACAACCACATCTGCCGGGCCGCGTCCAGAATCTCCAGCGGCGTCGGGAAGTACGGATAATCGGCAAGCGTCGTCAGGACCTGCCAACAGGCCACCACGGCCAGGAAAACGCCCCAGCGCACCAGGAATCGACTCATGACTGCCACCCGAAGTACCGCCGGTGCACACGTTCCAGGACGGCGTTGATCACATAGCCGAGCACCCCGGCCACCACCACGCCGGCCAGGACCCGGTCCATCCTCGTCGCCCCGCTGGCGGCGGCCAGGATGAACTGGCCGATGCCGCCGCCGGCCCCGGTCAGCATCTCGGCCGAGATCACCACCGCCAGCCCGATCGCCGCCGACAGCCGCACTCCGGTCAGCACGAACGGCGCCACGCTGGGCAGCGCGACCCGGGTCAGCACCCGGAGCCGCCCCGCGCCGAACACCTTCGCGGTGTCCACTTGCAACGGTTCGATCTCCGCGAAGGCATAGATGGTGTTGAACAGGATGGGCCACAGCCCGGCGAACACCGCCAGCGCGATCTTGGTCGTCGGCCCGCCGCCGATGGACACCACCAGCAGCGGCACCAGCGCCACCGCCGGAATCGGCCGCAGGAACTCGACCACCGTCCCGCTGGCCACCCGCAGCCAGTGCACGCTGGCCAGTGCCAGACCCGCCGGCACCGCGATCCCGATGGCCAGCGCCAGCGCTATCGCCCACGACAGCACCGTGGCCACCACCGCCAGCAGGAAGGCGGGATCCACCAGCATGTCCACCAGTTGCGGGAAGACGACCGAGGGCGGCGGGAGGTAGTCGGCCGGGACCGCGCCGGCCCGCACCGCCACCTCCCACCCCAGCAACAGGATCAGAACGCCGGCCAGTCCCCGCAGCGCGGCGCGCGGCCGCCACCGTTCTCGGTCCGCCCCCCAGGGGCGCACCGATCGGTGCCGGCGCGTTGCCGTGTGGTCCAACGCTTTTCTCCGTCCCTCAGCTCAGCTGCGGCAGGATCATCGGCTTGATGTCGAACTTCTGGTTGATCAGCCCGAACTGCTGCATCAGGTCCGGCACCCGCTGCAACCGGGTCGGGTCGGCCGAGATCGGGTAGGACGGCAGGTGGATGACGGGCGCGATGTCGGGCTGCACGTTGGCGTTGTCCACCATGGTCTGTTTGACCTCGGTGTCACCCTGCTGCGTGGCGGCCTCGGTCTGCGCCTTGCGGATCGCCCGCTGGAACGCCGCGACGGTCTTCGGCATCTCCTGCGTCGTCTTCTCCGTCGCCATGTAGCCACTGAGCGGAATCCCGTCCAGCGCGCCGGTCAGCGGCTGGAACACCGTGGTGACACCGGCCTGGGCCTGAGCGATGGTCACGTACGGCTCGGCGAAGAAGGCGGCGTCGATCTCGCCGCTCTCCAGCTTCGGCAGCATGTCGGCGAAGCCGATCTGCTTCCAGTCCACGGTGGACCAGTCCACTTTGGCCGCCCGCAGGCCGGCCATCACGGCCAGGTCGGCCATGGTGCCGCGGGCGGTGACGGCGATCCGCTTGCCCTTGAGGTCTTCGGCCCGGCTCAGCGCGGATCCCTTCTTCACCACGACGGCCGTGGTGTCGGGCTTGGCCGCGGAGGCGTCGGCCACCACCCGGAGGTTCTGCTTGCCGTTGGTCTTGAGTTGGGCCTGCACCAGCACCGGGTAGGTGGCGAAGCCGAAGTCGGCGTCGCCGCCGAACACGCTGCTGATCACGCCGGGGCCGTTGGGCTTGTTGACCAGGGTGACGTCGAGGCCCTCGGCGGCGAAGTAGCCGTTCTTCTTGGCCAGCCACAGTGGACCGACGTCGGTGCAGGGGATCAGCGAGACGTTGATCTTGGATTTCTCCAGGGTCTCGTTGCCGGCCGCCTTGACGTCGGTGTTCGGTGAGCCGCCCAGCAGGCTGCAGCCGGAGTCCACCGCGGCCACCGCGGCCGCCGCCGTCACCGACAGGAACAGCCGCCGCGACCAGGGCCTGCCCACCGTCGCACCGGCGCGTGGATCAGTCATGTCGATCTTTCTCCTGACCACTCGTGGATCGAATTCACAATTGACGTGATGCGGATCACGCCTTGACGGACGAGACTCTAGCGACATCCGCAATACCGTCATCCACGCGGCACATACGTCCACAGAGCGGAAATCCTGCGGTCACAGCCCCGGACCGGGTCCGTTTCGGCGCACGGTTTACGCCGAAACGCCGAGTCATCGTGCCAGTAACCGATTCGCTCTAGCAGACGCCATGGCGTCCATGCGGGTGAATTCACTCGACGTGATCAAGCCGAAAACCGGCGGCACGGCGTTCGAAAACGGCCTTCGTGGTGCCGAAACGCCGTTCTGCTTGCGGCGACAACCGTTGGAGCGGCCAGCCGCCATTGGTGGGACGTCACCCCGACGCGCGTCACAACGGGGTCCCCAGCTGTGTTAAGAAGCTCCGGTGCAATTGCATCCGGCCGGTCCGAAACCTTTCGGGTGCAGATCGTCAACTGTCGACAAAAGGGCCGCGACATCCACCCTCGAACTCCGATTCGCCTGACGGGTCCTTGTTCGGATGACCAGGGGAGCGTGTGAGCAAGTGTCCGAGCGTCGGGTGTCCCACGACGAGTCGAGCGATCACCTCCACCAGCCCCGTGGGCCGGTGAGGGGGCGACGACCAGGGCCCGGCGGCTCGGCCGGCGGACGATGGCGGCTGCGCAACTGGCGGCTGCGGACCAAGGTCGGCGCGGTGCTGCTGGTGCCGACGCTGGCCGCCCTGCTGCTCGGCGGCCTGCGGGTGCAGTCGGAGATCGACAACGCCAACAACTTCCACCGCACGGTGGCCCAGGTCGACGTGGCCCGGCAGATCACCGAGGTCGTCCACCAGCTCCAGAAGGAGCGGGTGCTCATGGTCACCGGCGCGGCCGCGACCAGCTCGGCAGCCGGCAGCCCCCTGGCCACCCAGCTCGACCGCACCAACGGCGCGATCGCCGAACTGCGTGGCGCCGTGGCCAAGCTGAACCTGCCCGACGCCGGGGCCATGGACCGGTACAACCGGGCCGTCGACGGCCTGACCACGCTGACCACCCTCCGCGTGCTCGCCCAGCGCGGCGTCTATCCGGACAACGCCCTGTTCACCGAGTACACGTCCGTGATCGACACGTTGGTGCAGGTCGGCCGCGAGGTCACCGCGGCCGCCGGAACCCAGGAGCTGTCCCGGGTCAGCACCGCAGCCCAGACGCTCGACTCGGCCAAGGAGCAGATCGCCCAGCTCGACGCGCTGCTGCAGATCGCCGCCGCGCACAACTCGTTCCAGTCCTCGCTCAACCAGGACCGGGCCCGCTCCTCGAACGCCGCGTTCACGGCGTCGGTCACCGACTTCACGGCGGTCGCGAACAGCCAGGAGCGGCAGGCCTTCAGCGACGGCTACAGCGGCTCCGACGTCGACGCCGACCACCTGATCGAGCAGTCCGCGCTGCTCACGGCCAGCCCGACAGCCCCGCTCAACATCGACATCCACGCGTTCACCACCGCCAGCACCATCGCCAACGACAAGTTCCACCAGGTCGAGCTGGGCCTGATCGGACAGCTGCGGGCTCAGGCCTCCGCCCTGGCCGGCGACGCGGCGGCGGCCGCGGGCCGTGACATCGCGGCCCTGCTCGGCACGCTGATGATCGCCCTGGGGCTCATGCTCGTCATCGCGTGGTCGCTGCTCACGCCACTGCGCCGGCTCCGGCTGGAAGCCCTGGACATGGCCAACGTCCGCCTGCCGCAGACCCTCAAACGCATCCTCGCCGACGAGGACCCGGTGGAGGCGGCGAAGAACGCCGTCGACCCGGTGTCGGTGTTCAGCCGCGAGGAGATCGGGCAGCTGGCCCGCTCCTTCGACCTGGTGCACGACCAGGCCGTGCGGATGGCCGTCGACCAGGCGGTGCTGCGCGACAACGTGAACGCGATCTTCGTCAACCTGTCGCGGCGCAGCCAGGTCCTGGTCGAGCGGCAGCTCTCGGAGCTGGACCGGCTGGAGCAGAACGAGCAGGACCCCGACCAGCTGGCCCGCTTCTTCGTGCTGGACCACCTGGCCACGCGGATGCGCCGCAACAGCGAGAACCTGATCATCCTGTCCGGCACCGGGCTGACCAAGGCCCTGGTCCGGCCGCTGCCGCTGGCCGAGCTGGTCGGCGCGGCGATCTCCGAGGTCGAGCACTACGCCCGGGTCAAAGCCACCGGCCTGCCGACGGCGCTGGTGCACGGCCGCGCGGTCAAGGACCTGATCCACCTGATCGCCGAGCTGCTGGACAACGCGACCACGTACTCGGAGGCCTCGACCACGGTCACGATCGCGGCCCGGCAGCTGCGCGGCGGGCAGCTGGCCATGCAGATCTCCGACTCCGGCATGGGCATGACCACCGACGAGCTCGACGCCGCCAACCACAAGCTGGCCGACCCGCCCGACTTCGACGTCACGGTCGCGCGCCGGATGGGCCTCTACGTGGTCGGACGGCTGGCCCAGCGGCACAACATCAAGGTCCGGCTGCGCAGCGGCGACTTCATCGAGGGCGGCACCAAGGCCGTCATCACCGTGCCGGCCGACCTGCTCGCCCCGCCGCGCGAGGAAGACGCGCGGGTCGACACGCCGCTGGTCCGCCGGCCGACCCGACTGGAGGAGACCCAGCCCGACCTGGCCGCTCACGTGCCGGTCCCGGCCCAGAACGGCAGCAGCCTGTTCCGGCCGCCGCCCGAGCCGAAGCCGGTGAAGGAGCCCGAGCCCGAGCCGACCACCCGGCTGCCCATCTACGAAGAAGTCCTCTCCCGCTGGTTCCAGCCGGTCGTGATGGACGAGTGGCCGGTCGACGAGCCCGACGCCCCGCCGCTGCCCGCGCTGCCGATCGCCGAGCTCGACCCCGTCGAGACCAGCCTGCCGCCGATGAAGCCGCCGCCCGCGCCGGTCAACCGGCACGAGTCGTGGATCTCGCCGGCCGACGAGGCCTGGCTGACCGTGCGGACCAAGCTCAACGGACCGGCGGCCGAGCAGATCACGGCGGTCGGCCTGCCCAAACGCGTGCCCAACAAGCACCTGGTGCCCGGCTCCGCCGCGCCACGCAGCGCCGCGCCCGAGGTGCAGGAGACGCGGCCGCCGCAGTTCCCGGAGCGCAGCCCGGAGACGACCCGCAGCCGGCTGTCCGGTTTCCAGCGTGGCCTCGGCCGGGCCCGCCGGCACGCGCTGGACAGCACGGGCGACGACCTGGCCGAGACCCGCGGCTGAGAGTGGAGCGAGCATGACCAACCAGGAACCCGGCGACTTCGCGTGGTTCATCAGCGACTTCGTGCGCCGCGTGCCGGAGGTGGCGCACGCCGTCGTGGTGTCGGCCGACGGGCTGCTGCTCGCCGGCTCCCACGCGCTGCCGTCCGACCGGGCCGAGCAGGTCTCCAGCGTGGCCTGCGGCCTGGTCAGCCTGGCCAAGGGCGCCGCGCGGTGCTTCGACTACGGCGACGTGGTGCAGACGATCGTGGAGATGAAGCAGGGCTACCTGTTCCTGATGTCGATCAGCGACGGGTCCTGCCTGGCCGTGCTGGCCGCGCCCAACTGCCAGATGGACGTCGTCGCGTACGAGATGTCCATGCTGGTGGAGCGCATGGCCAGCCGGCTGACGCCCGAGCTGCGGGCCCAGCTGATCGCGGCCGCCGTCCAGAACTGACGTCACGAGGGAGTGGCCTCCCGCCGCTTGAACTGCTGCTTGAGCAGCAGGCCGATCAGCGGGCCCAGCGTCAGCGCGATGGCCAGCGTGCCGGGGCCCGCGGTGCCGGCGCTGATGGCCTGCATCGGGTTGGCCAGCAGCAGGCCCAGCACGAGAACGCTGAGCTCCAGGGTCGTGCGCACGGTGCGGACGCTCAGGCCCCACCGGGCGCAGGCGCCGGTCATCAGGCCGTCGCGGGCGCCCGGGCCGAGGCCGCCGCGGATGACCAGCGCGGTGCCGACGGAGAAGACCACGATGCCGCCGGCCAGCAGCGCCACCCGCGGCAGGAGGGCCTCGGGCGTCGGGACCAGCGAGAGCACCACGTCGCAGCCGATGCCGGGCAGGAAGGTCGTGGCCACCGTGCCCAGGCCGGGGCGCTGCTTGAGCGGCCACCAGAACAGCAGCACCAGCAGCGCGACACCGATGATCACGGTGCCCGGGGAGACGCCGAGCAGCTTGGCCAGGGCCAGGTGCAGCACGTCCCACGGCTGTGCGCCGAGCCGGGCGCGGATCATCAGGGCCAGTCCGGCGCCCATTGCCGCGCCGCCGACGATCACCCGGAACAAACGCCAGGCCAGTTTCAGCAGCTGAGGCCGGACTTTCGCGATCACCGCGTTTTCCTCGGGCCGCCGCGCGTCGGCCAGGCTTTGGGACCTGTGGATCGGACGTGGCCGTCGAACCAGAGCGCGATCATCCGGCGGCCGGACGTCGACACACGTTCCGGTGGCCACTTGCGCCGCCTCCGGTGGCACCCGAATGGACGGCACGTCCTGTGCGATTTGCTCGTTGTCCACATCCCGTATTCGCCGAATTTCCTCCATCGGTGACCGGCCTCCTCACGCCCCCGGGAACGCGTTCAGTTTCGACGAGAGATGCCGTTTCGGGAATAGGCAGAAAAGGTGAATGACCTCGCTTCACTCGAAGGAATTGCCGCATGATGGTGCAGCTGCACGTGCACGATCGCATTTCCGCAGCCCACGAACGGTGCCTTCCGTCACCCGGACGGAGTCGGACGGAGACGTCCGACGGTCGGACAGGTTACGGATTAGCTATTTGCAGGTGCCCCATGAAAGCGCCCCATGCACTTTCATGACGCAATCGCGCCATTAAATCCCGCCTGAGACAGGGCCGTTGCCCGCCGGCCGCTCAGTGCCCGGGACCGGTCGCACGGGGTCATCCCTTCAGGTGAGCCGGTCGTCGTGGCCGGAGAGATCGGAGACGCCGCAACATGTTCACGTGGATCTCCGACGGTGCCTCACTCCGCTGGCGGTACCGGTTGTCCAGAAGGTCCAGTGCCCGCCACAGCGCGTCACAGTGTCCGCCACGTGTCCGGGCCACCGGTTCCGTCTTCAGCGTGCGGCTGCTCGCCGACCTGCCCGCCCCCGATCTCGAGCGGTGGCCGGGCATGCGTGCGGCCCGGGTCGCCTGACACTCGTGAGGCGTTTTCCGCCATGCCGTGCGACGATCTCCGTGGCTTCCTGGAGGTGTTGGACCGGGAGGGCCAGCTGCTGCCCATCACCGACGAGGTTCTGCCCGAGCCCGATGTCGACGCCGCGGCCAACGCCGCCGCCCGCATGGGCGGCAGCGCCCCGGCCCTGTTCTTCAGCAACGTCAAGGGTTCACCGACGCCCGACCTCGGACGCGCTCGGCGGATGCGGCCGGACCTCACGGTCGTTCCGCTGGTAGACGTCGATCCGGGCCAGGTAGCCGGGGCTGACGACAAGGGCAGGCGCGCGGCGGGTCGGGGCCGGATGGGCCAGGCGGGGCTAAAACCGGATTGACCGGCCGATAAAGTCTGTAAAGGTGAGCGAACGCGCCTTCTCCCCGCTGCCGACCGAGATCGACCTGCCCGCGGTCGAGCGGGAGATTCTGGTCCGCTGGCGGTCGACGGAGGTGTTCCGGCGCTCGCTGGAGCAGACGGCGGACGGCCCGAGCTGGGGCTTCTTCGAAGGCCCGCCGACGGCGAACGGCAAGCCGGGCACGCACCACGTCGAGGCGCGGGTGTTCAAGGACCTGTTCCCCCGGTTCAAGACGATGAAGGGCCACCACGTCGAGCGCCGAGCCGGCTGGGACTGCCACGGCCTGCCGGTGGAGCTGGCGGTGGAGAAGGAACTGAGCTTCACCAAGAAGCAGGACATCGAGGCGTACGGCATCGCCGAGTTCAACGCCCGCTGCCGGGAGTCGGCGCTGCGCAACGTGGCCGACTTCGCGGCGATGACCGAGCGCATGGGGTACTGGGTCGACCTGGACAACGCCTACCTCACGATGGCGCCGTCCTATGTGGAAAGCGTGTGGTGGTCGCTGAAGCAGGTGTTCGACAAGGGCCTGCTCGTCGAGGACCACCGCGTCACCCCGTACTGCCCACGGGACGAGACGCCGCTGTCCGACCACGAAGTGGCGCAGGGCTACCAGGACGACGTCGATCCCTCGGTGTACGTGCGGTTCCCGCTGACCAGCGGCCCGTGGCAGGGCGCGAACCTGTTGGTGTGGACGACAACTCCGTGGACGTTGCCGTCGAACACGGCGGTGGCGGTGCATCCGGAGGCGACGTACGCGCTGGCGGAGCACGAGGGCGAAAGGATCGTCGCGGCGGAGCCGCTGCTGCCGGAGAGCGCGGCGGTGATCGACCGCATGACCGGACAACAGTTGGCCGGGGCAAGCTACGAACGACCGCTGGATCTGGTGCCGCTCAGCGAGTTCGGGGACGAAGCGTTCCAGGTGTTCACGGCCGACTACGTGACGATGGACAGCGGCACGGGCATCGTGCACCTGGCGCCGGCGTTCGGCACTGAGGACATGGCGGTCGGCCGGCGGCACGGCCTGCCGATGGTCAACCCGATCGGCCTCGACGGCCACTTCCTCCAGGACGTCCCGCTCATCGGCGGCCTGTTCTTCCGTGACGCCAACGACACCGTCATCGAAGAGCTCACCCGGAAGGGCCTGCTGGTCAAGCACGAGCCGTACCCGCACAGCTATCCGCATTGCTGGCGCTGCGGCACGGCGCTGATCTACTACGCCCTGCCGTCCTGGTTCATCCGCACCACGGAGATCAAGGACCGACTGGTCGCGGAGAACGAGCGCACCGACTGGCATCCCGAGCACATCAAGCACGGCCGGTACGGGGCGTGGCTGAACAACAACGTGGACTGGGCGTTGTCCCGCAACAGGTTCTGGGGCACGCCGCTGCCGATCTGGCGATGTGAGGACAACCACCTGACGTGTGTGGGATCGCTGAAGGAACTGTCCACTTTGGCCGGTGAAGACCTCACCGAGCTCGATCCACACCGGCCGTTCGTGGACGAGATCAGCTTCCCCTGCCCTGAATGCCGGGCCGAAGCGCACCGTGTGCCGCAGGTGATCGACGTCTGGTACGACTCCGGCGCGATGCCGTTCGCGCAGTGGGGCGCGCCGCACCGCAACCAGGCGGAATTCGAAGCCTCCTACCCCGCGCAGTACATCTGCGAGGCGATCGACCAGACCCGTGGCTGGTTCTACTCGATGATGACGGTCGGCACGCTGGTGTTCGACAAGTCCTCGTACGAAACGGTGTTGTGCCTGGGGCTGATCCTCGACGCCGACGGCCGCAAGATGAGCAAGCACCTCGGCAACATCCTCGATCCCTTCGATCTGTTCGACCGCTACGGCGCCGACACCGTGCGCTGGCTCATGCTGGCCGGCGGCTCGCCGTGGGTGGATCGCCGCGTCGGCGACGAGGTCCTCAGCGAGATCGTCCGCAAGGTGCTGCTGACGTACTGGAACGCGGCCTCGTTCCTGCTCCGCTACGCCGACCTCGCCGGCTGGCGGCCAAGCGAACCCGTCACCGAGCGGCATGTCATGGACCGCTGGCTGCTGGCCGAGCTGCACGGCGTCGTCGCCGACGTGGACGCCGCCCTGGAGGACTTCGACTCCGCCACGGCCGGCCGCCGCCTGGCCGGCTTCATCGACGACCTGTCCAACTGGTACATCCGCCGCTCGCGGCGGCGGTTCTGGCAGGCCGAACCGTCGGCCATGGCCACCCTGCACGAGACCCTGGACGTGCTGACCAGGCTGATGGCCCCGTTCGTGCCCTTCGTCACCGACTACCTGTGGCAGCACCTGCACCCCGACGCCGACTCCGTGCACCTGGCGGCCTGGCCCGAGGCCGCCGGCCTGCCGGCGGATCCGGCCCTGGTCGCTCAGATGCGGCTGGTGCGCGACCTGGTCGAGCTGGGCCGCTCGACCCGGGCCGCGAACAAGATCCGCACCCGCCAGCCGCTGGCCCGGGCCATGGTGCACGCCCCCGGCTTCGCCGACCTCGATGCGGACCTACGCGAGCAGATCGCCGAGGAGCTCAACGTCCGAGCCGTCGAGCCGATGACAACAGACCTTGTCGAGGTCGCGGTCAAGCCCAACTTCCGGGTGCTGGGCAAGCGGTTCGGGCCACGCATGCAGCAGCTGGCCAAGGCCATCGCCGCCGCCGGCACGCCGGTCGACGGCACGCTGACCGTCACCCTGGACGGCGAGACGATCACCCTGGCTGGTGAGGATCTGGTGCTCACCGAGCAGCCTCGGAAGGGCTGGGCCGTGACCACCGTCAACGGCACCTCCGTGGCCCTCGACCTCGAGCTCGACGAGGAGCTCACCCTCGCCGGCCTGGCCCGCGACGCCCTCCGCCTGGTCCAGGACACCCGCAAGTCCGCCGGCCTCGACATCGCCGACCGGATCCGGCTGTGGTGGACCAGCGACCGCGAGGACGTGGCCGCCGCCCTACGCCGCCACCGGGATCTGCTGGCCGAAGACGTGCTGGCCGTCGACATCACCGAGGGCGAAGGACCGGACCAACCGGCGGAGTTCACCGAACTGGGTCTGAACGTCTGGCTGTCTAAGGTCTCCAGCCATGGCTGACGATCTCTGCGAGCACTGCCGGCACCCCTTCGACCCGCACGTGATGATCGCGACCACCGGCGACCCGGACGACGGCGGCATGATGATCTGCCCGGAGCGGGACTGCACCTGCGTGTCGACCTGGGGCGCGAACGGCAATCCGGCCAAGCTGGTGCCCGCGCCCGAGGAGGTCGAGGAACTCCGGCGACGCGTGCACCACGGCGAGTTCGGCTGAGATTCGGGCACGTGCGCGATGGGCGCCGACGACGTCATGGAGGCGGCGTACGAGCACGATCTGGAGCTGCTCTGCCCGACAGCGGGCGTCGGCGTGACCGTGGCGGATGTCACCGGACGGCGCGCCTGTGCCGTCGATGCCGAGGAATGAAAACCATCGTCGGACCGTTGAACGGACAGCGAAGGAGGTGGCGATGGCCACGGTGGAACTGACCAGCGAGAACTTCGACGACGTCGTCGGCAAGGGCACGGTGCTGGTGGACTTCTGGGCCGAGTGGTGTGGCCCCTGCCGGCAGTTCGGGCCGGTGTTCGAGAAGTCCTCCGACGAGCACGACGACATCGTGTACGCGAAGGTGGACACCGAAGCGCAGCAGCAGCTGGCGGCGGCGTTCGACATCCGCTCGATCCCGACGCTGATGGCCGTGCGCGACGGCGTGGTGGTGTTCTCCCAGCCGGGCGCGCTGCCGGCGGTGGCGCTGGAGGACCTGATCGGCCAGGTGCAGGCGCTGGACATGGACAAGGTCCGCGAGCAGATCGCGGCGGCCCAGCAGCAGTGACCGCTTCCGGACGCCCTTTCTGACCGTACGGACGACTCTTCTCCCGGCCATAACGTGGCCGGGAGAAGTCGTCTGTGGAGGTGGGGAAGCATGCGCGCACTGCTGCTCGTCCGGCGCGGCGCACCGTTGACCAGGTCGCATGTGCACACGCTCCGGTGTAAGGGGTTCGAGCCGTTCGCGCTGTCCTCGCTGCCGGCCGACGGCGGCGCGCAGTTCCGGCGCATGTGCGCCGACATCGAGGTCGAGCACGCCGTCTCGCAGGGCGTGACGATCACCTCTGACGAGGTCGCCGCAGTCGTCAAGGCCGTCGACGGCCTCGTTTTCTGTCTGACGCAGGCCGACTCGCTGCGTCCGCTGATGGCCGAGGCCAACCGGCTGCTGGGTGCGCCCGACGTGGCGCCGGAGGCGCTGGTGCACACCCTCGACAAGCACCTGATGCGCAAGGCCCTGAACACCACCATCGAGTCGCTGCGGGTCACGGATCCGGTGCTGCGGCAGAGGATCGAGGCCGGGGAAACATTTGTTGTCAAGCCCCGGCGGGGCGTGGGCTCGCTCTGTGTGGGGCTGGTGCGCGAGTGGGCCGATGTCGAGGCATTGCAGCGGGCCTTCGACGAGGGACCGGCCGACGCGGACATGATGGCCGAGTACTTCGCCGACAACGAGCTGATCGCCGAGTCGTTCTTCGACGGCCGCGAGATCAGCCTGGAGATCATCCGCCGGGACGGCGTCTCGGCGTACGTCGTGGACCACGACAAGACGCTGATCGAGTTCGGCGCGGACACCGTGCTGGAGCGCGGCATGGCCTCCCCCGTCACGATCCTCGACGACGAGGAGCTGGATCGGGCGAAAACCGTGGCGCAGCAGGCGATGGACGTGCTCGGGCTGACCGACGGCGGCTATCACGTCGAGCTGCGCGTCAACGCCGAGGGCACGGCCGAGATCGTGGAGATCAACCCGCGGGTCGGCGGTGGCATGGTGTGGGAGAGCATCCATCTCCAGTATGGCCGGTCCATCACCGACGACTGGATCGACGTGCTGTCCGGCCGGCCCGTCACGGCGCTGGGCGAGCGCCGCTGCGGCACCTACGCGCAGCTGGCCTATCCCCGTGAGCAGCGGCAGCTGCTGGGCGTGGATCGGAACGAGGCGATGCCGGAGCCGGAGATCTACGACGAGTTGATCACCCCCGGCGACGTGCCGATCGCCCACCGCGAATACTTCGGGGCCTTGGTGCTGTGGCGGACGAAGCTGGCCACGCACCGGGAAGAGGTCGCCGCGCTGGTGCCGGTGGAGTACTGCGACTTCGTCTACTCCCCTGGGCTCACCGGCCGGCCGGTTCTCCTCGTGCTGGAACCGGATTGGGACACGCTGCGGGCGGCCGTGGCCGTCGACGGCGTGGATGTCGTGGTCTGCCACCAGGGTCCGGTGGTCGTCACGCCGGAGTACGACGGCGTCCGCGACGGCCTGGCGCTACTGGTCCAGGTGCCCGACTGGTCCACTGTGGACGTCGTGCTGGACGCCGTGGCCGGGGCGGAGATCGCCGACATCATGGCGCCCCACGACGTCACGCGCCAAGCTGAGGCGCGGCTGCGGAAGGCTCTGGCACAGCGTCGCCAACCTCGCAGACCACGAGGTGCGGCGTAGCGTAGAAGTGCAGCGTCAGATCGCCGTAGGGGATCCACAACTCGCCGTCCTCGTCCATGCCTACGCATGGTGGCGGAAGTGGCCGTCCCGAGGTGTCGTCGATGCCGGCTCCGGTCCCGTATGCGCGATCCGCATATTGACCGCCGGCCAGGGGGCCAACGCTCGCAGCTCGCGGACGACATGCGGGGATCCGGAGACGCGGGCCAGGGCAGCGGCGTCGACACCGGCTGTTGTCGCCTCGTCGAGGTCGCCGTTCGTGGCGTAGGCGCGGGCGAGCTTGGCGGTGTGCACGCCTTGGAACCACGAGCAGGTGTGGCCCCACCGAGGCCGCAAGTGGTGGTAGATGTCGATGGCCTCCTGTGGCCGACCCAGGTCGAGCAGGCAGGAGGCCCGCAGCGCCTCCAGGTGCTCGATGTCCGTCCAGTAGCCGACGCGGTACTCGTCGGTGGCCGGGTGCACGACCCTGTCGATCAGCAGCGTCGCCTGCTCCAGCCGGTCGAGGCAGGCGGTCTCGTCCTGGGCCAGCGCGAGGCCGCGAGCTTCCTGTTGCAACGCCAGCACTTTCAGCGCCGCGCCGATACCCGGTTCCCGCTAAGCGGCGCGGGCCAGGCCGATCATGCGGTCGTGGTCGCCGGCCGCGAGCTCGCTCATCCGCACGTAGGCGTACGCCACCATGTCGCGGTCCTCGGCCGCCTGCGCCTGCTGCATCGCCCGGGCCGTCCACTGCTCGGCGCCGTCCTCGTCGGTGCTCTCCTCGTGCAGCCAGCCGACGAACTCGGCGTACAGCGCGGCCACCGACAGCAGGATCCGCCGCATCTCGCCGCTGGCCGACCGCCGCAGCAGGTCCGTGAACTCGTACAGCTCCCGCGCCGCCGGCCGCAGCGCCGCCGACACCCGCCAGTTGTCGGCGTCGTTGATCACTCGCCGCGCCACCAGCAGTTGGCCGACGATCTCCGACGTGGCCGGCGCCGTCCGCTCCATCCGCCCGCCCAGCAACGCCACCAGCGCTTCGGTGCCGCCGTGGTGGCGCAGCTCGGCCGTGGCCACGCCCTGTTCGGCCAGGCCCAGCAAGTGCGGCGGGATGTTCAGCGTGCGCTGCACGATCCGCAGCACCCGCACGTCGTAGGCCAGGTTGCTGCCGGACTCCAGCCGCGAGATCGCCGACTGCGAGAACCCGGCCAGCGCCCCCAGTTCGTCCTGCCGCAGCCCGTGAGCCCGCCGGGCGAACGCGATCACCGCCGACGGCGAGTTGCTCGCGACCGCGTCGCGCACCTCGGGCGCGTTCCACACCGACTCGGGCAGCGGGTCCACCCTGGTCATGGTGGCAGGCCGGGGCCGATCCGACGATCAGGACTGGCCGAAAGCAACATGCCGGCGTTGTTCGGACATTGATGATCAGCGGCCGCGGCCGGAAGCCGAACGTCGTCGAACGGCTAGAACTGGCCGAGGCGAGGCGCATTCGGCGCCGCTGTACGACCGATGAACGGAGATATGTGTGATCTCCCTGACCAAGCTGGCCGCTGCCGCGGCCGTCGCCGCCGCGGTCACCCTCACCGCGGGCACCCTACCGGCGCAGGCCAGCACGACCGCACCGGCGAGCTCGCAGTCCCCGCACGTCAATCCGCCGCCGAGCATCAACGGCGCGGGCTGCCCGAAGTACACGGAGCGCGCGGGCAACGACACCGTCTACCAGTACAACCTGATGTACGTGTACGCGCCGAACCACACCTTCTATGTCGGCCACTACGACGTGTACGGCTACATCGGCGGCACCACCTGGTGGCACACCGGGGAGTACGAGTACCTCTGCTGACCGTGCGCCGTGGCCGTGCCGGGGGCACGGCCACGGCCCAGGATCAGGCGTGGACGCTGACGCAGCCGTCGCCGACGTGGTCGACGTTGGACTTGACGGCGTTCTCGCCGCCGCACAGCGAGACGGTGCGCGTGAAGGTGATGTCGTAGAACGTGGCGCTGTAGGCGTTGGTCAGCTTGGGGGTCCAGTAGAAGGTGCCACCGGAGCCGGTGCTGGCCTCCAGGTAGAAGTAGCCGGTGACGGCGGCGCCGGACTTCAGCGACACGGTGGCGGAGTCGACGTGCAGGCCGCTGCCCTTGACGTTGATGCAGTACTTGGTGCCGCACTTGGAGGCGCTGGCCGGCGCGGCGGGCGCGGCGACGGCCGTCCCGGCCAGCGCCAGGGTCGCGATGCCGGCGGCCACCAGCGGAATCCAGGTCCTGGTCATGCTCGTCCCCTCTCGTCGGATGGATCTTGTCCAGCCTCGGAGCGTGACCACGGCGGGCGGAAGCGGCCGGCGGCGATCGCGGACAATTCCCGGCGTCGTCGCTGGTCGCGCCTTTGTCCGCCGCACAAATCAGGTCACGTGCAGGAGGAAGAAGACGGCCCGCTGGCCGGGCAGCATGAGCCGGCCGGCCGAATCGACCATCTTCCAGTAGACCTGGTGGTAGCCCGGGGATTGCGCCACCCGGACGTCGACCGAGACGCGAGCCTGCTCGCCGGGGCGGGTCGCCGGGATGGGGACCTCCTGCGGCGTCAGGCATTCGTCGGGTCCGAACGACGCCGCGCGGCGCAGGTACCGGCCGATCCACGGCACGGTCCCGGAGTTGTGCAGCACCCACGTCTTCACGATCCGCGTGCCCGCCGGCACCGTCATGCCGTCGGGCACGTCGAGATCGCTGACGAACGTCGACCGGTCGCCGGGAATCGCCGCGACGGCAAGGACCGGCTGCGCGGCGGCGGCCTCCCACTTGAGCCGCCAGGCCCGGCGCACCGCCCGTGGCTCCTGGCCCAGCACGCCGACCGCCAACGGGCGCACGAACTCCCAGGTGATGTCCCACGACGGCAGCCGGTGCCCGCGCGCGGCGTCGGCCAGCGCCGATTTCGACGCGACCGCCCCAAACTCGGCCCGCATCCGATCGTAGGACGGGTCCCCCGCCGCCTGTTTGAGCTCCCACAGCGCGTGGGCGAATGATCCAGCCATCGCGGGGGCCTGCGCCACGCGGCCCCTTCGTCCTGTCGCCACACAGGCTTGACGCCGCAAGGCCCGTTTGGCTGGCCGGTCACGCCTGTGACGCGCGCCACGTGCTCAGTGGCAGGTGCCCAGCATCTGCACCAGGGCGTCGTGTTCGGTCTGGGAGATCGTGAGCTTGTACTTGGCCTTCACCTTGATCCAGTGCGTCGAGTAGTCGCACCGCTCGGACTCCACCGGCATGTAGCCGGGCGGCGGCTGATCCCCCTTGCTGCGGTTGCTGTGCGCGGTGACGGCGACCAGCTCGTCCAGGTCGTTGGCGAACGCCACCCGCTGATCCTGGGTCCACGTCGCGGCGCCGGTGCGCCAGGACTCGGCCTCGGGCACGAGGTGGTCGATGTCCAGGTCATGGGGCGAGGTCACGGCCACGCCGTCGTAGAGCGAGGTCCAGTTGCCGGAGTTCACGGTGCAGCCCTTGGACTTCACGTCCCGCCCCTGGGCCTTGAGCACGTCGACGCGGGTGTCGCAGCCGTCGGGCTGCTTGATCCAGTCGCCGCCGAAGCGATCACGCGAGTAGCCGGTCATGGGACCGGCGGCGGCGATCTTCAGCGACGCCAGCTGCTGGCTGCTGTCGCTGGGCAGCGGCGCGGTGCTGTCGCCGCCGGCCGTGGCGGGCAGGTTGCAGGCGGTGAGGGTGAGCAGTGCGAACAGGGCGATACCGGCGGTCACGCCGGTTCGGGGGCCAGCCATGCCCCCAGGGGTACGGCAAGATCGTCACCGGCGACAGAGGTCATTCGGAGCAGTTGGCGTGCAGCGAAAGCACTAGATCCACAACTTCGGACGGCCGTTCCACCTGGGGACTGTGGCCGGCGTCGGCGATGATCTCCACCCGGGCGCCGGCCGCGCGGTAGCGCTCGGCGGTGCGGGCGCAGGGATAGAACCGGTCGTGTCGACCGAGGATGACCAGCGTCGGAACGCCCAGGGCACGCACCTGCTCGTCCAACGGCCGACGCGCCAACGCATTCCGCCGGTCGACGATCACCGCCCGGGCCACCGCCGGATCCGTGGCTGCGTGATCACGCAGCAACACCGGGTCGAAGGCGAACCCCGGCGCGAAGGCGTACGACACCGCGCGACGCACCGCGCCGGCCGGCGCAAACCGGTGCAGCAGCGGGCCAAGCACCGGCGCAGCCAACAATCCGTTACCCCTGGGGAAAGTGGCGTCGCCGTAGTCCGGCGCCTGCCCGATGATCACGAGCCTGGACACCCGCCGCCCCAGGGCCAAGGCCACGTCGGCCCCGTACGAATGGCCAACCGCGGTCACCTGGTCGACGCCGAGCGAGTCCAGCACTCCGAGCACATCGGCGGCCTGCGACACGGCGTCGAGGCCGATGCGGCCGCCGGTCCGCCCGTGCCCGCGAAGATCCACCCGCAGCACACGCCCGTGCGCGGCCAGCAGCGGCGTCACGGCGTCGAACCACCGGTGCGACCCGCTGAACCCGTGCAGCAGCAGGAAAACCGGCGAACCCTGCCCCTCGTCGGTGACGAACACCCGGTCAGGAGATCACAAGGCTCGCGACCTTGTCGCCGCGGACGACGAAAGCCATGGTGCCGGTGCCGTTGAAGCGGTGGCTGCGAACCTTGATCGTCACGTTGTAGCTGTCGGGCTCGCCGGCCGGCTCGACCTTCTGGAGGTCGAAGTGGGCCTGCACGCCGATGTTGTCGGTCTTGTTCCAGCTGGCCACGCCGTCGTGGCCGTGGAACTGGCGGCCCCAGTCGTCGAGGAAGGCATCCTCGGTGAAGGCGTTGACGAACGCCTCGGTGTCGGCCGCGTTGGTGGCGTCGACGAAGGCCTGGATGGCGGCTGGCGTGCTCACGCTGTTCTCCTTACGCAGTCCGGGCATGATGTTCGCGACGAGCGCCCGGGCGAACTCGTCGGTCAGCGGCTCGTCGGGGATGAGGAGCCGGTGGTACACGGCGCCCCACAGCTGGTCCACGACCACCTGCGGGTCGAAGTCGGAACGGAGTTCACCACGTTCCACGCCACGACGCAGCGTGCGCTCGGCAAGTTCACGGCGGGGGCGCGAGTAGCGTTCCCGAAAGGACAGGCCGAGCTCGGTGTCGGTCTGGGCGGCGCCGATGAGCTCGCCGATCACCCGCCCGGCGCGGCTGTCACGCACCAGGTGCACGAAGGCCAGCAGCTGCGTGACGATGTCGGCCTCGGCGTCACCCGAGTCGGGGAATTCCAGGCTGTGCGACACCACCGTGGCGTAGCCGTCCAGGGCCAGCGAGCCCCGGGACGGCCACCATTTGTGGATGGTCATCCGGCTCGCCCCGGCCTTCGCCGCCACCTTCTCCACGGTGAAGCCGCCCATGCCCTCGGCCAGCAGCAGCTCACCGGCGGCGGCGAGCACCTGCTCGCGGACAAGGGCGGCGGGACGTCGACCACGCATCACGCGCCTCCCATCGATATGGACCAGCAGTATCGCCAGATATGGACCGGGCAGTATCGCTAGATATGGACAAACTGTATCTCTTTATATGGACATAGTGTATCCACCGGGCAGGGTCACACCACGTGACGGCCGACACACCATGACATATGGACACGCCGTACACATTCATGGTTATATGTACATAGCGTCCACAACCAAGCAGGGAGAAAGACCATGAGCGAGACCAGGGTTGCCATCGTCACCGGCGGTTCGGGTGGCATCGGCCGCGTCGTCGCGGAGCGGCTGGCCAAGGACGGCCAGACGGTGGTCCTCACCTACGCCGGCAACCCCCAGCGCGCCGAGGAGGCCGTCGAGGCGATCACCGCCGCCGGCGGCACCGCGTCCGCCTACCAGGCCGACGTGGCCGACGAGACGCAGATCGAGGCCCTGTTCGAGGACACCGAGAAGCGCTACGGCGGCGTCGACGTGGTCGTGAACACCGCCGGCATCATGCTGCTGTCGCCACTGGCCGACCTGGACCTGGCCGACTTCGACCGGATGCACCGCACCAACGTGCGCGGCACCTTCGTGGTCGACCAACAGGCCGTGCGCCGGCTGCGCCGGGGCGGCGCGCTGATCAACTTCTCCACCTCGGTCACGCACATCGCCGTGCCGAACTACACCGCCTACGCCGCCACGAAGGGCGCGATCGACGGCATGACCCTGATCCTGGCCAAGGAGATGCGCGGCCGCGACGTCACCGTGAACGCGGTGGCCCCCGGCCCGACCGCGACTCCGCTGTACTTCGTCGGCAAGGACCAGGAGACCATCGACCGGGCGTCCAAGGCCGCGCCGCTGGAACGCCTCGGCCAGCCGGAGGACGTCGCCGAGGTCGTCTCCTTCCTCGCCGGCCCGGCCCGCTGGATCAACGGCCAGGTGATCTACGCCAACGGCGGCGTGGTCTGAGTGGTGTTGAATGGCGCCGCCTCCGGCGTCGCGGCTCGGCCCCTCGTGACCCCTGCCTCGCCCTTGCCGGATTTAGCCCGCCGCATCGGCGCAGGTGGTGGGGCGCGTCGCTAGCGGCGCACTTCAGCGCTTGATACCCGTCATCACGTTGCGCACCAACGCCTTGGCGAAGTCGTCGGTGATCGGTTCGTCCGGCACCAGCAGGCGGTTGTAACACGCGCCCCAGAGCTGGTCGACGACGACCTGAGGGTCGATGTCGTCGCGCAGCTGCCCCCGCTCGATGGCCTTGCCCATGGCTGTCACGGCCAGTTCCCGCCGTGGCGCGGAATAGCGTTCCCGAAAAGCCGAGGCCAGCTCGGGATCGGTCTGCGCGGCCCCGATCAGCTCGGCGATCGCCTTGCCGGCGCCGGTCTCCGTGAGCAGCCGGGTGAAGGCCAGCACCTGCGTGGTCAGGTCGGTCTCGATGTCGCCGGTGTCCGGGAACTCCAGCACCGTGCGTACCTTGGTGGCGTAGCCGTCCAACGCGAGCGCGCCCCGGGACGGCCACCACTTGTAGATGGTCATCCGACTGGCCCCGGCCCGGGCCGCCACCTTCTCGATGGTGAAGCCGGCCATGCCCTCGGTCAGCAACAGCTCGCCGGCCGCGGCCAGCACCTGTTCGCGCACCTCGGCGGCGGGTCGGCGACCTCGCCCGCGGCGGATCGGCTGGTCGGTCTCGGTCATGCCGTCCACGATATATGGACACCGCGTTTCTTCCCCGGCACCTTGACGGCCGAATATTTTCACGAGTTAAATCGCGACTCGAACAAAGCCTCGGTCGGGCGGCGGTCGGGGCTGGTTCGAAGGGACTTCGCCCCGGGGGCACGAGAAGAGACCCTGGTGCGGAGGACCTTGCCCTGACGAGAGGACAGGCCCTGTGTCCGATAGTGACGGCAAGACCGGTCGAGGCTTGGCCCGCAGAGGTTTCCTCGGCGCGGCACTGGCGGCGGCGCCCGTGATGGCGCTGGCCTCGAACGCCGCGGCGGCCGAGGCCCCGGCGCCTCCCCCGCCGGCTCAGCCCAAAGCGGGTGATCCGGACTTCGGCCCCAACGTGCACGTGTTCGACGGCTCCATGCCCGCCGCGACGATCCAGTCCACGGTCGACGCGGTCTACGCCCAGCAGCAGCACGCCGAGTTCGGCTCGGGCCGCTATGCGCTGCTGTTCAAGCCCGGCGGCTACGGCATCGACGTCAAACTGGGCTACTACACGCACGTCGCCGGCCTCGGCCTACAGCCGTCGGCGGCCGGCATCACCGGCTCCTGCCAGGTGCTCGGCGAGGCGCACGGCAACAACACGCTGATCAACTTCTGGCGCGGCGCGGAGAACCTGAACATCGTCCCGCGCAGCGGCCAGGACACCTGGGCCGTCTCGCAGGCCACCTTCTACCGGCGGATCTACCTGCTCGGTGACCTGAAGCTGTCCGACGGCAGCTGGTCGAGCGGCGGCTTCATCGCCGACTGCCGACTCACCGGGCAGATCAACTCCGGCACCCAGCAGCAGTGGGTCACCCGCAACTCGGTGCTGGGCAGCTGGGTCGGCTCCAACTGGAACATCGTCTTCGTCGGCACGGCCAACGCCCCGGCCACCACCTTCCCCGCTCCCCCGGTCACGTCCGTGCCGAAGTCGCCGGTGATCAGGGAAAAGCCGTTCCTGTACGTGGACAGCAAGGGTGCCTGGCAGGTCTTCGTGCCGGACGTGCGCCACGACGCGCAGGCCACCAGCTGGGAGGCGCAGAAGCCGGCCGGCGCCTCGATCCCGATCGCGGACTTCCTGATCGTCAAGGACGGCGTGACCGTCGCCGACATGAACGCCGCGCTGGCGCAGGGCAAGCACCTGCTGATCACGCCCGGCATCTACCACCTGTCGGAGTCGCTCAAGGTCGTCAGGCCGGACACGGTGATCCTCGGCCTCGGCTACGCCACGCTGATCCCCGACAACGGCGCGACCGCCATCGACGTCGCCGACGTGGACGGCGTGCACCTGGCCGGGCTGCTGATCGAGGCCGGCGTCACCGAGTCGGAAGCCTTGATCCGGGTCGGTCCGGCCGGCTCGCGGCGGGACCACAGCCGCAACCCGAGCTCGCTGCACGACGTGTTCGTGCGCATCGGCGGCACGCTGCCGGGCAAGACCAAGCAGTCGGTGGTCGTCAACAGCAACAACGTGATCATCGACAACACCTGGCTGTGGCGGGCCGACCACGGCAGCGGCGTCGGCTGGACCAAGAACACCGTGGGCGAGGGCCTGGTCGTCAACGGCGACGACGTGGTGGCCTACGGGCTGTTCGTCGAGCACCACCAACGCACGCAGGTGCAGTGGAACGGCGAGAACGGCCGCACCTACTTCTTCCAGAACGAGATGCCCTACGACCCGCCCAACCAGGCGGCCTGGATGGACGGGCCGCACCGGGGCTTCCCGGCCTACGCGGTCGGCGACCGGGTGCGCCGGCACGAGGCGTGGGGTCTGGGCAGCTACTGCATCTTCGCGGTGGACCGGACCATCGTGGCCGACCGCGCGATCGCCGCCCCGCACACGCCGGGGGTGCGCTTCCACAGCATGATCACGTTCTCGCTCGGCGGCGGGCAGGGCACGATCGCCCACATCGTGAACACCACCGGCGGCCCGTCGGACTCCACGACCAACCTGGGCATGCTCACGCAGTACCCCTAGGCAGGCTGGATCAGGTCCCAGCGGTTGCCGTAGAGGTCGGAGAACACCGCGACCGAGCCGTACGGCTCGTGTCGCGGTTCCTCCTCGAACTCGACACCGGCGGCGAGCATGCGCGCGTGGTCACGGGCGAAGTCGTCGGTGTTGAGCAGGAGGCCGACCCGGCCGCCGGTCTGGTCGCCGACGCGGTCCCGCTGGGCCGGCTTGTCGGCCTTGGCCAGCAGGATCGCCGTCTCGGTCGAGCCCGGCGGGGCCACCACCACCCAGCGCCGGCCGGCGCCCTGGTCGGTGTCCTCGCGCAGCTCGAAGCCGAGGGCGTCGGTGTAGAAGGCGATCGCCTCGTCGTAGTCGTGCACGAGCACGGCGACCAATCCGATGTGCGGCATGATCACATCCTGCCTTATTCCCTGTTCCGCGGCCCTTATTCCCGAAGGACGGCGCTGTCCCACTGTGTGGCCGCCCCAGCGGGCCGGGCGTCCTGCGGCGCACAATCGCTGACATGACACGTGGAACTGGTCCGCGACTGGCCGTCGCGCTGGACGGCGTCGGCTGGCACCCCGCCGCCTGGCGTGCCGAGGAGACGCGTCCGGCCGAGGTGTTCGGGGCCGGCTACTGGCTGGACCTGGTGCGCGAGGCCGAGGCCGCCACGCTCGACTTCGTCACCTTCCGTGACTCGCTGGCGCTGCCCTCCGACGGTGTGCGGGCCCGGCTGGACGCGGTGCTGGTCGCGGCCCGGGTCGCGCCGCTGACCTCGGGCATCGGGCTGGTGCCGGAGATCGTCGCGACGCACACCGAGCCGTTCCACCTGTCGAAGGCCATCGCGACCCTGGACTACGTGAGCACCGGTCGGGGCGGTGTGCAGGTGTCGGTTTCTTCCGACGCCCTTGAGTACCGCAACTTCGGGCGGCGTTCCGTCGACGAGGACACCGCCGGCGAGGCCGCGGACTACATCGAGGTGCTGCGGCGGCTGTGGGACAGCTGGGAGGACGACGCCGAGATCCGCGACGTCGCGACCGGGCGGTTCGTCGATCGGGAGAAGCTGCACTACATCGACTTCGAGGGCCGGTTCTTCTCGGTCCGCGGGCCGTCCATCACGCCACGGCCGCCGCAGGGCCAGCCGCTGGTGACCGCCCTGGGCGGTGTTGCCGACTCGTCGGTCGACGTCGTCTACGTGACGCCGCAGTCCCGTGACGAGATCGGGCCCCTGGTCGAGACGCAGCGCGGGCGGCAGGTGTTCGCGGATCTGGTCGTGTTCCTCGATTCCACGTCGAGGGCCGCGGCCGATCGGCGGGCTCGGCTGGATTCGTTGGCGCTGCTGGAAAGCGACGCCCTGGTGTTCGCCGGGACGGCTGGGGAGCTGGCGGAACTGCTGCTGGCCTGGCACGTCGCCGGACTCGACGGCTTCCGCCTGCGGCCGGCTTCGCTGCCGCACGACCTGCACGGCATCACCCGGGGTTTGGTGCCGGAACTGCGGTCGCGCGGGGCGTTCCGCACGTCGTACGAGGCCCCCACCCTGCGCGGGCTGCTGGGACTGGACCGGCCCGCCAACCGCTACGTCGCCTGAGGGGGATTGCGATGACCAAGCCGCTGAAGCAGATCCATCTCGCCGCGCACTTCCCCGGCGTGAACAACACGACCGTGTGGAGCGATCCCGAGGCCGGCAGCCACATCGAGTTCAGCTCGTTCGTGAAGCTGGCCCAGACCGCCGAGCGGGCCAAGTTCGACTTCTTCTTCCTGGCCGAGGGCCTGCGGCTGCGTGAGCAGGGCGGGGTGATCTACGACCTGGACGTCGTCGGCCGGCCCGACACGTTCACCGTGCTGGCCGCGCTGGCCGCCGTCACCTCGAAGCTGGGGTTGGCCGGCACGATCAACTCCACGTTCAACGAGCCGTTCGAGGTGGCCCGGCAGTTCGCGTCGCTCGACCACCTGTCCGACGGGCGGGCGGCGTGGAACGTCGTCACCTCCTGGGACGCCTTCACCGGCGAGAACTTCCGGCGCGGCGGCTTCCTCCCGCAGGACCAGCGGTACTCGCGAGCCGACACGTTCATGCGGACCGCGTGGGAGCTGTTCGACTCGTGGCGGGCCGACGACGTCCTGGCCGACAAGGCTTCCGGGCAGTTCATCCGTGACGGCGCCGGCCGATTCGAGCACCACGACTCGCACTTCGACATCTCCGGCCAGTTCCCCGTGCCGCGCAGCCCGCAGGGCCGGCCGGTGATCATCCAGGCCGGTGACTCCGAGGAGGGGCGGGAGTTCGCCGCCGCCACCGCCGACGCCATCTTCACCCGGCACGGCACCCTGGAGGCGGGGCAAGCCTTCTACTCGGACGTGAAGGGCCGGCTGGCCAAGTACGGCCGCTCCGGCCATCAGCTGATCGTGTTGCCGGCGGCTACTTTCGTGCTCGGCGACACCGACGCCGAGGCCCATGAGCGGGCCGATGTCGTGCGACGGCAGCAGGTCAGCGGGGCCACCGCGATCAGGTCCCTTGAGCAGCTGTGGAACGCCGACCTGAGCGGCTTCGACCCCGACGGGCCGCTGCCGTCGTTCGATCCCGTCATCGGGGAGAACACCATCTCCAAGGGGCGGGCCAGCGACCGCATGCACCGGGATCCCCTGGCCACCGCGCGTCAGTGGCGTGAGCTGGCCGAGGCCAAGAACCTCTCCATCCGCGACCTCGTCATCGAGGTCACCGGGCGCCAGAACTTCATCGGCTCCCCCGCCACCGTCGCCGAGCGGATCAACCACCTCGTGCAGAACGACGCCAGCGACGGCTTCATCCTGGTCCCCCACGTCACCCCCGGCGGCCTCGACGAATTCGCCGACCAGGTCGTGCCTCTGCTCCAGGAACGCGGCGTCTTCCGCACCGACTACACCGGCCCCACCCTCCGCCACCACCTCGCCCTCGACACCCCCTGACCCCCGCGAGTCCCGCCCAGCGTCACACCGAAACCCGGTTTCCAGCACTACAACCGGAAGCTCCGGCGGCTCCGGAAGTACCACCAGGCCGCCGCGCCGCTGGGACTCTAGTCTCAGTTGTGCACGAAACCGTATTTCGGTGTGACGGAGGGCGGGACTCGCGGGGGTGTCAGGTGCCGAAGAGGTCGGCGACCAACGATGCGGCCTGGGCGGGGGCGCGGACGTCGAAGGTGAGGCGGCCGTCGGCCAGTCTCAGCGTGAAGTCGAAGAAGGGGCAGCAGCGCTGCTCGGCGACGGCCAGCGTGGCGATCTGGCCGGACATCTCCACGGGCAGCACGAAGCGGATGCCGTCGCGCACGGGCTCGCTGCGGACGGCGGTGGTCAACAGCCGCCGCCACTGCTCGGTGCGGTCGGCCTGCTCGTCCCCGCCCAACGTGCAGGCGATGATCTGCTCCTCGGACACGCTCCCAACCTAGACCGCTAGGCAAGCCGTTCGATGATCGTCACGTTGGCCTGGCCACCGCCCTCGCACATGGTCTGCAGCCCGAACCGGCCGCCGGTCCGCTCCAGCGACGACAGCAGGGTGGCGGTCAGCTTGGCGCCGGTGGCGCCGATGGGGTGGCCCAGCGCGATGGCGCCGCCGTTGACGTTGACCCGGTCGAGGTCGACCTTGAGCTCCTTGGCCCAGGCCAGGACCACGCTGGCGAACGCCTCGTTGACCTCGAACAGGTCGATGTCGTCGATCGTCATGCCGGCCTTGGCCAGCGCGTGCCGGGTGGCCCGGATGGGGGCGGTCAGCATGAAGATCGGATCGGCGCCGCGGGCGGACAGGTGGTGCACGCGAGCGCGGGGCTTGAGGCGATGCGTCCGAACGGCTTCCTCGGAGGCGACCAGGACGGCGCTGGCCCCGTCGGAGATCTGGCTGGCCAGGGCGGCCGTGACCCGGCCGTCGGGCCGCAACGTCTTCAGCGACGCCATCTTCTCCATGCTGGTGTCGCGGCGCGGGCCCTCGTCGATCTCCATCCCGTCGACGGGCACGATCTCGCCGGCGAAATGACCATTGTCCACGGCTTCGATGGCCCGCGCGTGGCTGCGGAAGGCGAACTCCTCCATCTCCTCCCGGCTCAGCTCCCACCGCTCGGCGATCAGGTCGGCCGCCCGGAACTGCGAGACCTCCTCGGATCCGTAGCGGTGGGCCCAGCCGTCGCAGCCCTCGTACGGCGTCGGGAAGCCGAACTGCTCGCCCACGGTCATCGCCGCGCCGATCGGGATCCGGCTCATGCTCTGCACGCCGCCGGCCACCACGAGATCGGCCGTCCCGCTGAGCACGGCTTGGGCCGCGAAGTGCAGCGCCTGCTGGCTGGAGCCGCACTGCCGGTCCACGGTCACGCCCGGCACCTCCTCCGGGAACCCGGCGGCCAGCCAGGCCGTGCGGGCCACGTCGCCGGCCTGCCCGCCGACCGTGTCCACGCAGCCGAAGATCACGTCCTCGACCTCGCCCGGGTCCACGTTCACCCGCGCGAGCAGTCCCTCGATGGCGCGGGCGCCCAGGTCGGCCGGGTGCAGGTGGCTGAGTCCGCCACCGCGCCTGCCGACCGGCGTCCGCACCGCGTCAACCAGGTACGCCTGGGCCATCGGCCCTCCCTTGCGCTATGCCGTCCAGCACGATCGACAGGTACTGCCGGGCCACGGCGTCCGCGGTGAGCGCACCGCCCGGGTGGTACCAGCGCACGGCCACCCACACCGTGTCGCGGATGAACCGGTAGACCAGCTCCACGTCCAGGTCGTCGCGGAACGCCCCGTCCCGGATGCCCTGCTCCAGCAGCCCGACCCACATCTTGCGGAACTCGGTGTTGCGGTCGGCCAGGTAGCCGAACCGGTCGAACTGCGAGAGGTAGGCGGCCTCCCGCTGGTAGATGGCGACGGCGTCGTGGCTGCGGTCGATGCACTCGAACGAGGCGACGACAACTGCTTCCAACGCCTGCCGGGGCGGCTCGCCGGCGGCCAGGATCTCCCGGTAGCTGCCGAACAGGCCGTCCAGGAAGCCGCGCAGGATCTCGTCCACCATCGACTCCTTGGAGTCGAAGTGGTGGTACAGACTGCCGGACAGGATGCCGGCGGCGTCGGCGATGTCCCGCACCGTGGTGGCGAGGAAGCCGCGCTCGGCGAACATCCTCGCGGCCAGCGCGAGCAGCTCGGCTCGACGGCTCATGGTTCTCCTCAGGGGTGCTGGCTGCTGACCGACAGGACCTCGCCCGTCAGGTACGAGGCGTAGTCGCTGGCGAGGAACACCATGGCATTGGCCACTTCCCACGGCTGCGCCGCCCTGCCGAAGGCCTCCCGCCCGGTCAGTTCGGTGAGCAGCTCCTCGCTGGTCACCTTGGCCAGGAAGGGATGCATCGCCAGGCTGGGCGCGACGGCGTTGACGCGGATGCCGTGGGCGGCGACGTCGGCGGCGGCGCATCGGGTGAGGGCCATGACACCGGCCTTGGCCGCGGCGTAGTGGGCCTGGCCCGCCTGGGACCGCCAGCCGATCACCGAGGCGTTGTTGACGATCGCGCCGCCGCCCTGGTCGACCATGGTCCTCAGGGCGGCCCGGGTGCAGCGGAAGGTGCCGTTGAGGGTCACGTCGAGCACCCGCGACCACTCGTCGTCGGCCATGTCGAGCACGGACTTCGTGCCGCCGAGACCGGCGTTGTTGATCATCACGTCGAGCCGGCCGAAGGTGCTCACCGCGGTGTCGATCAGGGCCTGGACCTGGGCCTCGTCCGTGACATCACATGTTGTCGCGGCCACCCGGTCCCCGTGGTCGACGGCGAGCTTGTCCAGCGTCTCGCCGAGCCGGCGCTCGTGCCAGTCGCTGATCAGGACCCTGGCGCCCTCTTCGAGGCACCGCTGCGCGACCGCCGACCCGATGCCGGTGCCGGCCGCCGCCGTGACGACGACCGCCTTGTCCGCCAACAAGTTGTGGCCGGGCACGTAGTCAATCATCCGCGCGCCTCCCTGGGCAGGCCGAGCACCCGTTCCGCGATGATGTTGCGCTGGATCTCGTCGGAGCCGCCGTAGATGGTGTCGGCCCGGCTGAACAGGTAGAGCCGCTGCCACTGGTCGAGGTCGTCGCCCATGACCATCGACTCCGCGCCGCGGGCCCGCATGGCCAGCTCACCCAGCCGCCGGTGCCAGCCGGCCCACAGCAGCTTGCTCACCGACGGATCGGATCCCCTGGTACGCAGGGCATGCGAGCGCATGACACTCAGCTCGACCGCCGCGCGAGCCAGTTGTTCTTGGAGCACAGCGTCTTCCGGGTCGGCCAGTGCCCCCACGGCGTCCAGCTCATGCCGGAAACCGACCTGCTGTCCCAGGGTCGACACGCCTCTTTCGTACGCCAGCGTGGCCATCGCGACCGCCCAACCGCCGCCGGGCTCGCCGACCACAAGGTCCTTGTCGGTTCGCGCGTCGTCGAAGAAGACCTCGTTGAACTCGGCGGTGCCGGTGAGCTGGCGGATTGGCCGCACCTCGACGCCGGGCTGCCTCATCGGCACCAGCAGATAGGACAAACCCTTGTGCCCCAACGCTCCCGGGGTCGTGCGAGCCAGCACGAAGCACCAGTCGGCGACATGAGCCAGCGAGGTCCACACCTTCTGCCCGGTGATCACCCACTGGTCGTCGACGAGCCGGGCCGAGGTGGCGACGGCGGCGAGGTCGGAGCCCGCGCCGGGCTCGGAATAGCCCTGGCACCAGAGTTCCTCGACGGCCCTGATCTTCGGCAGGAAACGGGCCTTCTGTCGCGCGGTGCCCAGATCGATCAGCGTGGGGCCGAGCAGGTTCTCGCCCAGGTGGTTCACCCGCGCGGGCGCGTCGGCGAGGGCGTACTCCTCGTGGAAGGCGACCTGCTCGTCAAAGGTCATGCCGCGGCCGCCGTGCTCGACCGGCCAGGCCGGGCAGGTCCAGCCGTGGGCGGCCAGGTGGCGTTCCCAGTCCAGCCGCTCGGCGAACGCCTCGTGCTCGCGGCCGGGCCCGCCGAGCCCCTTGAGCTCGGCGAAGCGCCCGACGAGATGCTCGGCGAGCCACCGCCGGATCTCGGATCTGGTCACCGCCATGACCGTAGGCTAGCCTACCAAGCAGTTGCTTGGTAGGAGGTGTTGTGGCACCCGGCACCATTCCTGCGGCCGTCGACTCGGCCGCGGAGCGCTTCGGCGACAACGAGGCCCTCGTCGACGGCGAGGTGCGCCTCACCTACCGTGACCTGCGCACACGCGTCCGCCAGGTCGCCGCGGCCTACACCGCCGGCGGCCTGCGCCCGGGCGACCGGGTGGCGATCTGCGCCCCCAACACATGGCACTGGGTCGTCGCCGCCCTCGGCGCCAGCTACGCCGGCGGCATCCTCGTGCCCCTCAACACCCGCTTCACCGCCACGGAGATGCTGGACGTCATCTCCCGCAGCGACGCCGCCGCCCTCGTCGTGGCCACGGATTTCCTGGGCCGCAACCGCCTTGCCGAGTTGCAGGAGCTCGGCGGTGTGCCGGAATTCGTGCTGACCACCGGCGACTGGTCGTTCACCGACGAGGTCGACGCCGCCCCGGTGCAGGCCGACGACATCAGCGACATCCTCTTCACCTCCGGCACCACCGGCCGCAGCAAGGGTGCGATGAGCGCGCACCGCCAGGCCCTCGCCGTCGCCGCCGCGTGGGCCGACTGCGGCAACGTCGTGGCCGACGACCGGTATCTGGTGATCAACCCGTTCTTCCACAGCTTCGGTTACAAGGCCGGGATTCTCGTCTGCCTGCTGACCGGCGCCACCCTCGTGCCGCAGGCGGTGTTCGACGTCGCCCGCACGATCGAGCTGGTGGAGCAGGAAGGGATCACCATCCTGCCCGGGCCGCCGACGATCTATCAGACGCTGCTGTCCCGCCCCGGCTGCGACACGTTGCGGCTGGCCGTCACCGGCGCCGCGCCCGTTCCCGTCACGCTGGCCGAGCAGATGCAGAAGCGCTTCGGCACCGTGCTCACCGCGTACGGGCTGACCGAGGCCGTGGTGGCGACCATGTGCCGTCCCGACGACGACGCCGAGACCGTCTCGCACACCTCCGGCCGTGCGACCGCCGACTTCGAGGTGCGCATCGCCCCGACCGGCGAGATCCTGCTGCGCGGTCCCAACGTCATGATCGGCTACCTCGACGACGCCACCGCGACCGCCGAGGCCATCGACGCCGAGGGGTGGCTGCACACCGGCGATGTCGGCGTCCTCGACGATCGCGGCTACCTGACGATCACCGACCGCCTCAAGGACATGTACGTCTGCGGCGGCTTCAACGTCTATCCGGCCGAGGTCGAGCAGGCGCTGGCCCGGCTGGACGGCGTCACCGAGTCCGCGGTGATCGGCGTGCCCGACGACCGTCTGGGCGAGGTCGGCAAGGCCTTCGTCGTCACGACCACCGAACTGTCCACCGAGGACGTCATCGAGCACTGCCGCGGCCTGCTGGCCAACTTCAAGGTGCCACGACACGTGGCGTTCCTGGCTTCGCTGCCCCGCAACCCTTCCGGCAAGGTGCTCAAACGCTCGTTACGCGAGGAGGCCCCGTGACCGAGGAAGTCGTGCTGTACGAGCGCAACGGCCCCGTCGCCACCGTGACCATGAACCGGCCGCGGTACCGCAACGCCCAGAACTCCGTCATGACCTACGCCCTCGACGCCGCCTTCGAGCGCGCCGTCAACGACGACGAGGTGTCGGTCATCGTGCTGGCCGGCGCCGGCGACCACTTCTCCGCCGGGCACGACATCGGCACTCCCGGCCGTGACGTCGACGTCTCCTACGAGCGCAAGGCCGTGCTGTGGTGGGACCACGTCGACAAGCCCGGCGGCGATCAGCGCTTCGCCCGCGAGTCCGAGGTCTACCTCGGCATGTGCCGGCGGTGGCGGGAGATCCCCAAGCCCGTGATCGCCATGGTCCAGGGCGCCTGCATCGCCGGCGGCCTCATGCTGGCCTGGGTCTGCGACCTGATCGTGGCCTCCGACGACGCCTTCTTCGCCGACCCCGTGGTGCGCATGGGCATTCCCGGCGTCGAGTACTTCGCCCACCCCTGGGTCCTCGGCCCCCGCGCCGCCAAGGAGATCCTCTTCACCGGCGACCGCTTCACCGCCCAGCGGGCCTACGAGTGGGGCATGGTCAACCGGGTCGTGCCCCGTGCCGAGCTCCGGGACACCGTGGACGCCTTCGCCGCGCGCATCGCCCAGATGCCCGCCTTCGGCCTGGCCCTGACCAAGAAGGCCGTCAACCAGGCCGAGGACCAGATGGGCATGCGGTCGGGCATGGACTCGGTGTTCGGCCTGCACCACCTGGCCCACGCCCACAACGCCGAGGTGTCCAAGGACTCGCTGGCCGGCATGGACGCGAAGGCGATGAGGGGTGCCAGTGAAAAGTGAGGCGACGGCCGGGGTCGTCACGCCGCTGCGAGGTCCCCATGGATCTTGATGACCACGACCTGGACTTCCGCCGCGAGGTCCGAATATGGCTCCACGACAACGTTTCCGGGCATCTGTCCTCAATGGACACGGCCGACGGCTTCGAGCAGCACCGCGAATGGGAGCGGACGCTGGCCAAGGCGCGGCTGTCTGCGGTGTCGTGGCCGCAGGAGCACGGCGGGCGAGGGGCGTCCCTGACCGAGTGGCTGGTGTTCGAAGAGGAGTACTGGGCGGCAGGGGCGCCAGGAAGGGTGGCGCAGAACGGGATCTTCCTACTCGCCCCGACGCTGTACGCCCACGGCACGGAAGAACAGCAGAACCGGTTGTTGCCCAGGATGGCTCGGGCGGAGGACATCTGGGCGCAGGCGTGGTCAGAACCCGAAGCGGGGAGCGATCTGGCGGCGATCCGCAGCCGCGGCATTCGAACGGATGGCGGCTGGCTGCTGAGTGGACAGAAGACCTGGAGTTCGAGAGCGGCATTCGCCGACAAGGGGTTCGGGCTGTTTCGGACGGAGCCGGACGCGGAGCGGCATCGGGGACTGACGTACTTCCTGTTCGATCTGAGGGCTCCGGGGGTGACGGTGCGGCCCATCCCCCAGCTCGACGGGGAGGCCGGCTTCGCCGAGATCTTCCTGGACGAGGTGTTCGTGCCGGACGCGGATGTGCTCGGCGAGCCAGGTGCAGGCTGGCGCGTCGCGATGAGCACCGCGGGCAACGAACGAGGTCTGTCGCTGCGCAGTCCCGGCCGGTTCTGCGCAGCGGCGGACCGTCTGCTCACGTTGTGGCGCGAAATCGGCGACCCGACCGACACCGCGCTGCGCAACAAGGTTCTGGACGCCTGGATGGGGGCGCAGGCCTATCGCCTGCATGTCTTCGGCTCGTTGGACCGGCCGATCGGCGCGGAGGCCAGCGTCACCAAGCTGTTCTGGTCGAAGCTCGACCTGGATCTGCACGAGACTGCCCTGGAGTTGTTGGGCACCAAGGCGGAACTGGCCGGACCATGGCTGGACGGCTACCTGTTCGCGCTGGCCGGCCCGATCTACGCCGGCACGAACGAGATCCAGCGCAATGTCGTCGCCGAACGACTTCTGGGGCTGCCGCGATGAAGTTCACCCTGTCCGATGAGCAGCGGCAGTTCGCCCAAGCGCTGAGGGATGCCCTCAAGCAGTCGACAGAATGGGACACGCTGCTGGCACTGGGCGTCCACGAGGTCGAATCGGGACCGGATCTGGTGGTGGCGTTCCTGGAACTGGGCCGCGCCGCCGTGCCGGGGCCCGTCGTGGAGTCGTTCGCCGTGCTGCGGGAACCCTCGTCCACGCTGGCCTGGGAGCCACACGTTCCCTACGTCGTGGACAACGCGGAGAACACCTACGCGATCGTCGACGACGTACGCCATCGGGTGACGCTTGGGGATCCACAGAAGTCGGTGGACCCGACGAGGCGACTGCACGGGTTTCGGCTGGGTGAAGCGGTGGGACCGGTGGACCCGGAGGCGTTCGACCGGGGTGTTCTCGCCTGTTCGGCGCAGCTGGTGGGACTGGGTCGCACACTGCTGGAGCGGACCCGTGACTATGCCTTGCAGCGCAAGCAGTTCGGCAAGGCCATCGGCAGCTTCCAGGCGGTAAAGCACCAGCTGGCCGACGTCCACGTGGGACTGGAACTGGCCGAGCCGCTGGTGTTCGGCGCGGCGGTGACGATGAGCCCGCGTGACGTCTCAGCGGCGAAGATCGCCGCCGGCCAGGCGGCGTACCGGGCGATGCGCACCGCGTTGCAGATCCACGGGGCGATCGGCTACACGGCGGAATTCGACCTGAGCCGCTGGCTGCTGAAGGTCCGCGCGCTGGTGACGGCGTGGGGAACCGAGGCGTACCACCGGGAACGGCTGATGGCGGCGCTATGTGGCTGACGGAAGAACAGCTGGCGCTGCAGGACACCGTCGCCCGGCTCCTGGCCAAGGAGCCGGACGACCTGTGGCCCAAGCTGTGCGAGATCGGAGCGCCGAGCCTGGCCATCCCCGAGCAGTACGGCGGCAGCGGCGCGACCCTCACCGAGCTCCAGGTCGTCCTGGAGCAACTCGGCCGGACGCTGGCCCCGACACCGTTGCTGGCCACCGCGATCGCCGCCGAGGCGGTGCTGGCCACCAACAACACCCAAGCGTCTGAACGACTGTTGTCGGAGATCGCGGCCGGACGCGTCGCCGCCTGGTGCCCGGAGGGCGAGAAGTACGTCCTCGACGCCGATCACGCCGAGATTCTGCTGGTGGGCCGGGGTGGCGTGCTGTACGAGATGCGACCCGACCAGGCCCGGATCGACCGCGTGAACACCATGGACGAGTCCCGACGGCTGACAACAGTTGTTGTCGACGAGCCGGCCGATCCGATCGGCCCCTACGACGAGGCCCGGGTCCGGAACTTCGCCCTCTCGGCACTCGCCGCCGAGCAGGCCGGCACGGCGGCGAGATGCCTGGAGATGACCATCGAGCACGCCCGGCAACGGGTCCAGTTCGGCCGGCCCATCGGCAGCTTCCAGGCGGTCAAACACCGCCTGGCCGACATGCACGTGCTGGTCGAGACCGCTCGTTCGGCCGCGTACGACACCGAGCACCCGGTCGAGGCCAAGGTCTACTGCTCGGAGGCGCTCCAGCAGGTCGCGGCGGAGATGGTGCAGCTGCACGGCGGGATCGCCATCACATGGGAACACGACGCCCAGCGCTACTTCAAGAGAGCGCACGGCGCCGCGTTCCTGTTCGGCCATCCCGCCGAGCACCTCCGCGCGTATCAGGTGCGGGGATAACCGAGTCTCAGCACGACCTGCGGCACCAGGTCGGGACCAACCACCTGCCGGGCAACGACAGGCCGCACGGGCAGCTGACAGCCGAGCAGCCCCCACACCGTGCCCATGAGCAGCACCGCACTCAACGCCGCGCCGGCCGCGATCTCCTCTCCCTCGCGAACCCCGATCACCACGACCACACCGGCGTTCTGCAGCGACCGCGAGCGCCGGAGCATGCGCAGCCGCGTTCCGTGGTCGAGCACCACGTCCAGCTGCGCCCCCTCGGCCCGAGCCTGGGCGGCGAGGCGGTTCAGCACCGTCCACGGCACCGCCGCCTCGCTGTAGTCGGCGTCCTCGCTGCTGCGGACGCTGATCGCCGCGGCCATCGCCACCTGCTCGGTCGTGGGCTGCTGGCGTACGGCGCGAACCGAGGCGATGTGGGTCTGATCGGACGGAACCGTGCCCCGCCCGATCAGAGCGCCCCAACCGGCGGCGGCCAACGCGATCCGCAGGTGGTGCAGCACGGCGCCGACACCGCGCAGCACGTGGGCCGGACTGTCCGGCGTGTCCACGTGCAGGTGGGCGGCGCCGTCGCTGAGGCGCCACTGATAGCCGCCGGCATGAGGGGCGAGGTCGGCGAGGTGCAGCACCGACCGCAGCACGGTGTCGCCGCGGGGCACCACATTCGTCATCGTCACGGTGTCTCCTGACGTCTGGAGAGGGCTGCCCCCAACTGGCGTGGATCACAGCATCACGCCCGGGTTGCGGCAGGGTTGCGTCACGGCTGCGCGGCGACCATCTAGGGTGTCTGCGGATCATCCAAGGAGGACACGACGTGCACGCAGCCGACCTGGCTACGGCCCGCCACCTGCTCAGACCCCGCCGCGTGGTGGTGGCGCACCTGGCCGAGGCCGAGACGCTCATCGACCACCTGATGCTGCCCGGCGCCGGCGTCAACCTGTACAAGGAGCCCGACGAGCCCAACGTGGTGACCTGGGGCGTGCCGGGCGAGCCCGCCGGCTGGTCCAACCAGAGCCAGTGCGCCTCGTTCATCACGGCCGTGCTGCGGCGAGCCCATCCTTCCTGGGCCCGGTCGAGGTATTTCGCCCGGCATTTCGACAGCATCAGCCCTTTCGCCCGCGACTACCAGCGTGTTTTCGCCGCCGGTGGAACGAGGCGGTTCAGGCCGGTCGCACGCGTGGCCGACCTGCGGCCCGGCGACCTGATCGCCATCGACTACGCCAATGCGCAGGAGACCAACACCGGCCACGTGGTGATGGTGCGCCGAATGCGCGGCGTCTACGTCGCCCCCAATCCGCGCCTCAATTTCGAGGGCGAGATCCAGTACGCCGTGCAGGTCGCCGACTGCACCGCGGAACCGCACGGCCTGGCCGGCGTCGGCAATTACGAGGATTTCCCCGACACGCGAATCGTCGGCGAGCAGCAGTCGCAGGGCGTCGGCTACGGCCACATGATGTTCTACGCCTCCGAGCGAACCGGCGAGTTCACCCGCTACCGCTGGAGCGTGAACTCCAGCTCGACCGGCGTTTTCGGCGTGGAGGAACGGCCGGTGTCGGCCGCGCGCGTCATCGCCGGCTGAGGGTGTCGACCAGCCGTTCGAGGGACACTGCGAACCGCTGCGCCTCCTCGTCCGGCCAATCGGCGGTGGCCGCCTCCAGGTGGCCGACCAGCCGGTCGCGCATGGTCTCCACGATCTGGTCGCCGGCCGGGGTCAGGCGGAGCAGCGTGGCCCGGGCGTCGGAGGGGTCGGGGACCCGGTCGACCAGGCCGGCCTGCTGCAGTCGGCTGGCGTAGCGGGTGGTCGCGGTGCGGTCGATGCCGATCTCCTGCGCCAGGTTGGTCGCGCTGATCGGCTGCCAGCGGGCGACGCCGCTGAGCACGGGATAGGTCGTGGCGTCCACTCCGTCCAGGCCGGCGACCATGTTGTCGTACAGGTGGGCTCGGGTGCTGCGACGCAGCAGCTGCCCGATCGCGGCTTCGATACGCGCCGAGGTGGTCCGGGACGACATTCGCGGGAGCGTAGCCGCACCCCGCCCCGGCCGGAACACGCGACGCGGATCCCGTGATCGAACGGGAGGCCCGGAACGCCCGAAACGTCGGCGGCCGTGTTCGATGGCGTGTGCTCCGGCCGCGCGGCTCGGCCCCCTGTGGGGCCTGAACCCCTGGTCGAGAGGGCGGCTCCGCCGTTCGGTCCCTTGACACGACCGGTGGTCTAGTCCAATTGTGAGCAGGCCGCTGCCATGTCCTTATCCCGCCCACCCCTGGAGCAAGGATGCGTTTGAGAACGGCATTACTGAGCGCGGCCGTGGCCGCCGTCTCGGTAGCCGGCCTGGTCGCGAGCGCCGACGCCGCGGTCACGCCGAAGGCCACTCCCCTGCCGACGCATGTGTTCGCCCCGTACTTCGAGACCTATCAGGACGGTCAGAGCCCCTCGGCGATGGCCAAGCAGGCCGGCGTCAAGTACCTGACCTTCGCCTTCCTGCAGACCGCCAGCGCCGGCTCCTGCACCCTGCTGTGGGACGGCACCACCGCCATCGGGTCCGGCAGCTTCGGCACCGAGATCGCCGCGCTGCAGGCCGCCGGCGGCGACGCCATCCCGTCGCTGGGCGGCTACACCGCCGACACCACCAACACCGAGCTGGCCGACAGCTGCACCGACGTCTCGAAGATCGCCGCCGGCTTCGAGAGCCTGGTCACCACGTACAACATCAGCCGCATCGACCTGGACGTCGAGGTCGACTCGCTCACCAACAGCGCCGGCATCGACCGCCGCAACAAGGCCATCAAGATGGCCGAGGACTGGGCCGCGGCCAACGGCCGCAACCTCCAGTTCTCCTACACCCTGCCGACCACGCCCACCGGCCTGGACACCGGCTTCAACGTGCTGCAGAACGCCGTGTCCAACCAGGCCCGGATCGACGTCGTCAACCTGATGACGTTCGACTACTACGACAACGCCCAGCACGACATGGCCAAGGACACCCAGACCGCGGTCGCCGGCCTGGTCGGCCAGCTCGGGCAGCTCTACCCGGGCAAGACCGAGGCCCAGCGCTACGCCATGGTCGGCGTCACCGAGATGCCCGGCCGCGACGACTACGGCACCGGCGGCGAGACCGGCCCGGCGGAGATCTTCACCGTCGCCAACGCCACCTCGGTCTACAACTGGGCCGTGTCCAAGGGCATCAACATGCTGTCCTTCTGGGCCCTCCAGCGTGACAACGGCGGTTGTCCGGGGACCGGCGGCAGCGACAGCTGCTCCGGCATCGCCCAGAACACCTGGGACTTCAGCCACGTCTTCGCGCCGTTCACCAGCGGCAGCACCACCCCGCCCACCAACGACTTCTCCGTGTCGGTGACGCCCGGCTCCGCCGCCGTCAACCCCGGCAGCTCCACCACCGCGTCCGTGAAGACCGCTGTCACCACCGGTTCCGCGCAGAACGTCACGCTCAGCGTCAGCGGCGCACCGGCCGGCGTCACCGCCTCGGTCAGCCCCACCTCGGTGTCGGCCGGCGGAACGGCGACACTGACCGTGAACACGACCTCCTCGGCGACGCCCGGCAGCTACCCGCTGACCATCACCGGCGCCGCCGGCTCCACCAGCCACTCCGCCACGTTCACCCTGACCGTCAACGGCACCACGCCTCCCCCGCCGCCCGGCGCGATCGTCAACCCCGGCCTGGAGACCGGCGCGCTGAGCCCGTGGACCTGCCAGGCCGGCGGCGCGGTCGTCTCCACCCCGGTACACGGCGGCACTCACGCGCTGTCCGTCGCCGCCACCAACAGCCAGACCGGTGAGTGCGACCAGACGATCACCGTGTCCCCCAACGCCAGCCACAAGCTGACCGTGTGGGTGCGCGGCAACTTCGCCTACGCCGGCGTCAAGGGCGGGGCCAGCGCCGAGACCTGGACCTCGTCCAGCGGCTACACCCAGCTCACGATTCCGTTCACCACCGGCGCTTCCGGCGCCGTCACCGTCTACGTGCACGGCTGGTACGCCCAGGGCGCCGTCTACGCGGACGACTTCGCCGTCTCCTAGTGGTTCCCGGCCCCCGTCCGACACCTTGGGTTCTAGGAGTCGTCGCAACACCCGATCGTCGGGAACGCGATGGACTTCGAGATCCGCAAGGATCGCTCACCCCATGGAGGCACGAG